>NZ_JBGGKS010000010.1:0-201584 GCF_041287095.1 Mycobacterium sp. pUA109
CGTGGGTGGAGCGCACCACCTTGCCGTGCCGCCACCGCTCCCGGTAGAACTCCTCGGCCGCCCGCCCGCCGCGACGGTGTACCTCGCGGTGGTCCGGGGTGGGCGTTCCCGCGGTGAAGAACTGCGCGCCGCGTAGCAGCGACTCAACCGGCTCACCGCCCGGCAGCAGCGGCGCTAACGATCGGGGCGTAGGGGTTTCGGTCATGCCGCCTCGGTTCCGTCGCGGTTCGCGCCACGCCGTGGGCGGCGCCCACGCTTGGGGCGAGAAGAACTCGTTGTCGTCGGCCGCAGGCCGGTTCGGCGTGATTCGAAACGCAGACCGCTGAGACTGTGCATGGACACCCGGGGCACCGGGCGCTTCTCTGCGTCAAGCGGATGAATGGATCGGTAGCGGCCGCATTGAAAATTGAGATCACGTCCGAGTGCTTTCACAGCACCTGTCTCCTACTCGTGACGACATCACCGAGTAGGGACCGTTGGCGGACCTAAGACCGCAATTCGCCGCGGCGGGCCCCACCGCCGCACGGCCATCCATGGTCAACTGGTACCACGGCCAGGATAGCCGCCATCAACCACATTAGCCGATTCGCGACCAGCGAGTCGAGCCCATAAGTCAACGGGTCAGCGGCACTGCAGTTGTCCCGGTATGCGCGTCCAGGACCTTGGCGCTGGCCAAGTACGTGAGGGTGGAAGACCGTACCCCTGGCGCGAGCATCACCAGCACCCGTTGAGCTGTCCGCACAGACTCATTGAGGCGGGCGGCCGGCGTGCACTCCACCATGACACGCCAAAAATTGCGAAAAGCATGCTCGCGGACACGTTTGCCTCAGGTATCATTGCGTTTTAGGCGATGAAGCCCGCCGTAAACCGCTGCACTTGAGCTGATGGCTTCTACCCGAGGAATGGACTCACGGTAGAAGGCAGGTGAGCGGCAGATGGTGGGCGAACTTCAGTTCGATCTCCCCGCGCTACTCCCACGGCAGTGGTACTTCGCGTCGACGTCCGTTGTGCTTCTTGGCGCCAGAGTTCTGCGGCTGAGTTGCGCGTGGCGATTGCCCCACGCGTCGTTAATGACTCGCACGCGTACACAAACCAACGCTGCAAACGCCGCATCGACCAGGTGAGGGGGCGGCATGGATCATGCGATGCATCCAACGATGGGGGCGCCTGCTGCCATGAGGGCAGTGGCTTCGCGGGGCGTTGTGCTTCTGGGATCGTGGGCGGTCGGAATGTTGGTGGGGGCGTGGGTGGTTCCTGGTGTTTCGGTATCGCCGACGGGGCTCGTCGTCGCCCTGGCTGTGTTCACAGGATCGCAGACGGCCCTGTCAGTGTTGGTAACCAAGCTGCCCCACGGATACGCCTCACTGCTGTTGGGAGGCAGCGGATTGGCGTTGACGTTCATCGCGATGGGTGTCGCGTCAGCAGTGACTCACCAACTCAGTATCCACGGCGTGACGTCCTGGATAGCCGCCGCGGTCGTCGTGTGGCTGGTGACGACGATTGGGACAATTTTGCTGCCTGAGGTGGCTTTCCACGATGAGGCTGCCCCGCCTGGCAGTAAGCATCGCGCGAGGGAGAGATGAAATGGGCGACACTCATCACGATCCGACGGATCATTCGCGGACCACCCAGCCCCACGCGGGTATCGCGATCAAAGACAACCTCTCGTGGCCCGGGCTGATTCTGTTCGCCCTCGCTCTGGGTTCGCTGATCACCACTGCGGCGGTGGCTGCCTATCGACATTACGAATGGCTCTCCACGACGGTGCTCGTCGCCGTACTCGCCACGGTCGCCGGAACGCTGTGGTTCGTGGTGGAGGTTCGTCGTATAACCCGCATAGACGAGCAGTGGGCACGTGAACGCGCCCACACGCTTGGGTCCTGACTGACTTTCGGCCATGCCCGCCAGTTCGAATCAGGGTGGTCACCGGCTGTTCGGCAGAGGCGAACGCGGTGTAGGTGTAGGGGTTTTGGCGACCTCGGCATCGCGCGGAGCGTCTCGAAACGCCCTTAGCCCTGCCCGTTACGGCTCATGGGCGATGCGGAACCCGAACAGCGCCACCCCGTTACAGTCGACAAATGCGCCGCGAGCGAGGACCGCGTTTTTGCCCGACTTCCGATACCGCGTGCTGACGGTGAGATGGTCCACGCCAGCAGTTGCCTCGGCGGCCGCGCACGCAGCATCGTAGCTGTCGAAAATCGACACCGTGTCCGCTCGTCCCGTGCCGGTGTCCGCGAAATTTTTGACGGTTAGAACGTACATCGCGGTGCCCTGATCTTCCCAGGATTCTTAGTCGTGTGCATGCCGCTCGTAGTCGCACCGCTCCAGACTAGGCCCAGCTGGCGGAGACGGCGCCGTCGGTGGAGGCCATGTTGCCGCCGGCGGTTTGGACTTTGTTGCCGTGGGTGGCGGCTTGTTCGTAGATGACTTGGAAGTTGCGGCCCAACTGGGTGATGAATTCTTGGCAGGCCACCGAGCCGGAGCCGCCCCAGAAGTCGCCGGCGGCGAGCACGTCGGCGATGATGGCTTGGTGTTCGGCTTCCAGGGAGGCGGCTTGGGCTTTGATCAGTGCGCCGTGGGCGTCGACGTCGCCGAATTGGTAGTTGATGCTCATGTCGTGGCTCCTTAGCTGCTGAGCGCGGTCTGGGAGGCGGCTTCTTGTTGTTCGTAGTTGTTGGCGTCGCGGATTAGGCCGTCGCGTACGCCGTGCAGCATGTTGACGATGTTGCGGAAGGCGGTTTGCATTTGGCCCATGGTGTCGTAGGAGGTGTTGGCGGCGGTCCCGCCCCAGCCGGCTCCGGTGATGTTGGTCGAGGACGCCCACATCTTGCGGGCCTCGTCTTCGACGGTTTGGGCGTGCACATCGAAGCGGCCCGCCATGGCCCGCATCTGGTGCGGATCGGTCATAAAACGCGTAGGCATGATCTCTCCTGGTCTAGCTAGCGGTGTTGTGTTAGTGGCTGAGCAAACGCCGTTTTTCTTCGGCGAATTCGTCGGCGGTCGAGATTCCCTGTGGTAGCGCCGGTGCCCGTCAACGTCTGCGACGCAATGTTGGTGCGGGTGATCGGCAGCGGCGAGGCAGCCAGGCGCAGGGGCCGGTGGTGGTCCGGCCGGGAGGACCAGACAGAGCACCGAGTGCTTTCGCGTGGCCGAGGTTCGTGTTGGCCGCGACCGTGCTACCGCTCAGCCCGACGGGGCTGATCTGGCCAACCCGTCCCTGGTATTCCAACGCAGAGCCAATCGCCTGCAGATCAACGGCAGCCGCTGACAGCATTTCCGGTTTTGTGACAACGAGAGATATGGAAATCCCTGCCGGCCAAAAAGAATCGATAAACATCGCCAGAGATTGCGAAGTCGACCCAGGCGTTCTACGACGCCCCGCGATTCCCCTTCTAACGCTTGTCGGCGTATCAAACATGCGCATCACAGTCAATGTCGGCACAGTGCGAATGCGGTGCGTGGGTGTCAGCGCGATTTCGGAGGGACTCACCGGCCGGCGGTCGGGTACAGAAGGAACTCTTCGTTGTGACCAGACTGGCTGATGCTTTCTGCCGACCAAGCCCAGTCGGTCTGTCCCGCGCGAAGAAATGGGATCGTGAGATGAGAACACAAACACTGCCGACCGCCCGCTTTCTACCACGTGATCCTTCGTTCCGGGGTAGAAGCCATTAGCCGGGTCGGCATTTAAAGGCGGTGCTCCATCGCCTACCGCGCAGGTTAGCATGTATAAGAATGCGGCGCCAGTACCCGACCGAATCAATTTTGTGTGCTGTCACTCATGGCTGTTGGCGTTGGCTTAAGGTCCGCAGGCTGCTCGCCTCCGCTGGGCGAGGGTGACGAGTCGTGGGGCGGTTGCGGGCTCGACGCCGACCGATCGGATCAGTTGATGGGCGCTGAGCCCGGCCCGCGCTGCACCCATCCGGCGCACAGTTGAGGCATCCGTTCGGCGGGGCGGTCGCGCCGGCATCGCTCATCGCGAAAGTACGCTACCTGCCGGCACAGTGTCCGCGACTCCCGATACAAATCTGAATCATGTTTTGGGACAGTCTTATTCATATTACCGAGGCGGTCGAACTTCTCTTGGCCGGGCGTCCTAGTTCGGAACTCCGAACCTTCTGACTTGGGCCGGGCGGCATCTCTCGGGCCGCCGTGGATGAAGGCCGAACTGGGGATAACCGGCCGCCTGGCGGGCTTTTCCGGCCTCTGACGACGCGTGCCGGTCGCCGGGGTCGCCGATCCTGGGCGCATGACGACGTGGACGCGCACCGAGCTGGGGGCACTCGGCGAACAGCTGGCCGCAGATTACCTGACCGGTCGCGGGTTACGGATCCTGGCCCGTAACTGGCGCTGCCGGTACGGCGAGCTGGATCTGATCGCCGTCGATCCGGCGTCGGACACGGCGGTGTTCGTGGAGGTCAAGACCCGCACCGGGGACGGCTTTGGCGGCCTGGCCGAGGCGGTGACCGACCAGAAGCTGCGGCGGCTGCGCCGGCTGGCCACGGTGTGGTTGTCCAGCCAAGACCGGTACTGGGCCGGGGTCCGCATCGACGTGATCCGGGTGCGGATCGGGCGCTGCCCCACCCCGGAGATCAGCCACCTGAAAGGGGTGGGCTGATGGCGTTGGGCCGGGCGTTTTCGGTGGCGGTGCGCGGGTTGGACGGCGAGATCGTGGAGATCGAGGCCGACATCACCTCGGGTCTGCCCGGTGTGCATCTGGTGGGGCTGCCGGATGCCGCGCTGCAGGAGTCGCGCGACCGGGTGCGGGCGGCGATCACCAACTGCGGTCACAGCTGGCCGATGTCGCGGCTCACCCTGGCGCTGTCGCCGGCCACCTTGCCCAAGATGGGCAGCGTCTACGACCTGGCGCTGGCCGCGGCGGTGCTCTCGGCGGACCGGAAAAATCCCTGGGAGCGGTTGCGCAGCACGGTGTTACTCGGGGAGCTGGCGTTAGACGGCCGGGTTCGGCCCGTGCATGGCGTGCTGCCCGCGGTGCTGGCGGCCAAACACGACGGCTGGCCGGCGGTGGTGGTTCCGGTGGCCAACCTCGCCGAGGCCAGCCTGGTCGACGGTATCGAGGTCAACGGGGTGCACACCCTGCGTCACCTGCGCGCGTGGTTGGACGGGGCGGCACCGGCCGCCGGGCGGATCCCCGCGGAGCCCCCGGTGCCGGAGCCGACGGCGGACCTGGCCGACGTGGTGGGCCAGGCGCAGGCCCGGTTCGCCGTGGAAGTGGCGGCGGCCGGGGCGCACCACCTGATGCTGACCGGACCACCCGGGGTCGGCAAAACAATGCTGGCCCAACGCCTTCCGGGTCTATTGCCACCGTTGACCGAGACTGAGTCGCTGGAGGTGACGGCGATCCACTCGGTGGCCGGGTTGCTGTCGCAGGCCACGCCATTGATCACCCGCCCACCGTTCGTCGCACCGCATCACAGCTCCACGGTGGCGGCGTTGGTCGGCGGTGGTTCCGGGATGGCCCGGCCGGGCGCGGTGAGCCGGGCCCACCGGGGGGTGTTGTTTCTCGATGAGTGCGCCGAAATCCGGGTCAGCGCCCTGGAGGCGTTGCGAACACCGTTGGAGGACGGGACAATTCGGCTCGCCCGCCGCGACGGGGTGGCGTGCTACCCGGCCCGGTTCCAGCTGGTGCTGGCCGCCAACCTGTGCCCGTGTGCGCAACCCGACCCGCGCGAGTGCATGTGCAAACCGATGGAAAAGCGGCGCTACCTGGGTCGATTGTCGGGTCCGCTGCTGGACCGGGTGGATCTGCGGGTCCAGATGCATCCGGTGCGTGCGGGTGCGTTTGCCGCGACGGACGGGGAGTCGACGATGCGGGTGCGCCGCCGGGTGGCGATGGCCCGCGCCGCCGCCGCCCAGCGTTGGCAGCCGCACGGATACCGCACCAACGCCGAGGTCAGCGGCGCGGTGTTGCGGCGCAACTTCGGGCTCACCCAGGCGGCGATGGCGCCGCTGCGCACCGCGGTCGATCGTGGGTTGCTGTCCGTCCGCGGCATCGACCGCACGCTGCGGGTCGCGTGGACGCTGGCCGACCTCGCCGGTCGGATCTCCCCGGGGTTCGACGAGGTGGCCACCGCGTTGAGCTTCCGGCACCCGGAGGCGTCGTGATGAGCGCCGCCGACACGTTGCGGGCTTGGGCGTACCTGTCGCGGGTGGCCGAACCGCCCTGTCCGGAGCTTGCCGCGCTGGTCAAGCGGGTCGGCCCGGTGGAGGCCGCCGAGCGGGTCCGGTGCGGGCAAGTCGATGCCGGGGTCGCGCAACACACCAAAGCCAGAAGCGAGATCGACCGGGCCGCAGAGGATCTCGCGTTGCTGGAGCGGCGCGGCGGCCGGTTGATCACCCCGGATGATGCCGAATGGCCGGTGCTGGCGTTCGCCGCGTTCGGCGGCGCCGCGGCGCGGGCCAAACCGCAGTGCCGGCCCCCGCTGGTGTTGTGGGCGCTGGGGCCGGCACGCCTTGACGAGATCGCGCAGCGCGCCGCCGCGATCGTCGGAACCCGGGCTGCCACCGGCTACGGCGAGCAGGTGTCCGCCGATCTGGCCGCCGGGCTGGTCGAACGCGACGTCGCCGTGGTCTCGGGCGGGGCGTTCGGCATCGACGGGGCCGCCCACCGCGCGACGTTGGCGTCCGACGGGCACACCGTGGCGGTGCTGGCCGGCGGGATCGACGTTCCCTACCCGGCAGGGCATTCCGCGTTGCTGCACCGCATCGGGCAACACGGCTTGCTGGTCAGCGAGTACCCGCCGGGGGTGCGCCCCTACCGGCACCGGTTTTTGACCCGCAACCGGATGGTGGCCGCGTTGGCGGGCGCGACGGTGGTGGTGGAGGCCGGGCTGCGCAGCGGCGCGGCGAACACCGCGGCGTGGGCGCGCACCCTGGGCCGGGTGGTCGCCGCGGTGCCCGGCCCGGTGACCTCGGCGGCCTCGGCGGGTTGTCACGCGCTGCTGCGCGGCGGCGCCGAGCTGGTCACCCGCGCCGAGGAAGTGGTGGAGCTGGCCGGCCGGATGGGGGAGTTGGCCGACGAACCCGCTCGGCCCGCCACCCCGCTGGACGGCCTCGGTGACGCCGAGCGGCGGGTCTACGAGGCGTTACCCGGCCGCGGCGCGGCCACCGTCGACCAGATCGCGGTGGCCTGCGGGCTGGTGCCCACCGCGGTGCTGGCGCCGTTGGCGATGCTGGAGGTGGCCGGGCTGGCCCAGCGGCACGACGGCCGGTGGCGCATCGTGCGTGTGCCTCGGTAGCGGCCTGTTGCACCGGCGTACCTCGTATAGTCGGCGAGGGCAGCTGACCTAAGGCAGGAGGTACCGTGGCGGGTCGACCAGTGCACACCTTCGAAGTGCTGCGCACCGAGCAACTCGCACCGCATATGGTTCGGGTGGTGCTGGGCGGCGCCGGCTTTGCCACCTTCGTCCCCAGCGGGTTCACCGACTCCTACGTCAAGCTGGTATTCGTCGGTGACGACGTCGACGTCGGCGCGCTGGCCCACCCGTTGACCCTGGACAGCTTCGACGCGCTGCCCGACGAGCAGCGTCCGGTCATCCGCACGTTGACGGTGCGCCGCGCCGACCCGGTGGCCCGCGAACTCAGCATCGACGTGGTGGTGCACGGCGACCACGGCACCGCCGGAAAATGGGCGGCCACCGCCCAACCAGGTCAGCCCGTCTACCTGATGGGTCCCAGCGGCGCCTACGCGCCCGACCCGGCCGCCGACTGGCACCTGCTGGCCGGTGACGAGAGCGCGCTCCCGGCCATCGCCGTCGCGGTAGAAGCCTTGCCGGCCACCGCCATCGGCAAGGTCTTCATCGAGGTCGCCGGGCCGGAACACGAGATCGCGTTGCCGGTGCCCGATGGGGTGCAGCTCAATTGGATCTACCGCGGCGGGCGCGCCGACCTGGTCGGCAACGACCGGGCCGGGGACCACGCCCCGCTGATCGAGGCGGTCACCACCGCTCAGTGGCTGCCCGGCCAGGTTCAGGTGTTCATCCACGGGGAGGCGCAAGCGGTGATGCACAACCTGCGGCCGTATATCCGCAAGGACCGCGGCGTGGACGCCAAGTGGGCGTCGATCTCCGGCTACTGGCGGCGTGGCCGCACCGAGGAGACGTTTCGGCAGTGGAAGAAGGAACTGGCCGCCGCGGAAGCCTCGGCGGGCTGAGCCATGGCCTTCGGCGACTACCAGTTCGAGATCTACCTGCAGGGCCTGGCCGGGGTCACCCCCGCGCTGCCGATGGTCTACGCCGACCTGGAGGCCAAGGCCGCCGCCGCGATGCCGCCGTCGGTGTGGTCGTATGTGGCCGGGGGCGCCGGGGATGAACACACCCAGGGGTCCAACGTCGCCGCATTCGGCCGTTGGGGGCTGATCCCGCGGATGTTCGTCGGCGCCGCTGAGCGCGACCTGTCGGTGGAGTTGTTCGGGATGCGGCTGCCGTCGCCGGTGTTTATGGCGCCGATCGGGGTGATCGGTATCTGCGCCCAGGACGGCCACGGCGACGTGGCCACCGCGCGCGCCGCCGCGGCCACCGGGGTGCCGATGATGGTGTCGACGCTGACCGCCGACCCGTTGGAGGACGTCGCCGCCGAATTCGGTGACACCCCCGGGTTCTTCCAGCTGTACACGCCCAAAGACCGCGACCTGGCCGCCAGCCTGGTGGGGCGCGCCGAGGCCGCCGGGTACAAGGCCATCGTGGTCACGCTGGACACTTGGGTGCCCGGCTGGCGGCCCCGCGACCTATCCACGGCGAACTTTCCGCAACTGCGCGGGCATTGCTTGGCCAACTACACGTCCGACCCGGTGTTTCGGGCCGGGCTGGCCCAACCGCCGGAGGAGAACCCGCAGGCCGCCGTGCTGGGCTGGGTGCAAACCTTCGGCAACCCGCTGACCTGGGACGACCTGCCGTGGCTGCGGTCGCTGACCGACCTGCCGCTGATCATCAAAGGCATTTGTCACCCCGACGATGCGCGCCGCGCCAAGGACGGCGGGGTGGACGGCATCTACTGCTCCACCCACGGCGGCCGGCAGGCCAACGGCGGGCTGCCCGCGCTGGACTGTCTGCCCGCCGTGGTGGAGGCCGCCGACGGGCTGCCGGTGCTGTTCGACTCCGGTGTTCGCAGCGGCGCCGACATCATCAAGGCCCTGGCGCTGGGGGCCACCGCGGTCGGTGTCGGCCGTCCGTACGCCTACGGTCTGGCGCTGGGCGGGGTCGACGGTGTGGTGCACGTGCTGCGCTCGCTGCTGGCCGAGGCCGACCTGATCATGGCCGTCGACGGCTATCCGACGCTGAAAGATCTCACCCCGGACACGCTGCGGCGCGTCGAGTAAGGCACCCGGGTCGGGTCTGCGACCGTGAAACGGTGGACGCGATCCTGGCCGAGTTCGACGACTACCTCGATCTGCAGCGGGGCCGGTCCGAGCACACCCGGCGCGCCTACCTGGGCGATTTGCGCTCGCTGTTCGCGTTTGTGGCCGAGCGGTCCCCGGAGGCCGGCCTGGCCGGGTTGAGCCTGCCGCTGCTGCGGTCCTGGCTGGCCGCGCAGGCCGGCGCCGGCGCGGCCCGCACCACGTTGGCGCGCCGCATCTCGGCGGTCAAAACGTTCACCGCCTGGGCGACCCGACGCGGCCTGTTGGCTTCGGATCCGGCGGTGCGGCTGCAGCTGCCCAAGGCCCGGCGGACCCTGCCCGCGGTGCTGCGCCAGGACCAGGCGATGGACGCCATGGCCGCCGCGAAATCCGGTGCGCAACAGGGTGACCCCTTGGCGTTGCGGGACCGGCTGATCGTGGAGTTGCTGTACGCCACCGGTATTCGGGTCTCGGAGTTGTGTGGCCTAGACGTCGATGACGTGGAGAGCGGACACCGGCTGCTGCGGGTGCTGGGCAAGGGCAACAAGCAGCGCACCGTGCCGTTCGGCGAGCCGGCCGGCGAGGCGTTGCGGGCGTGGCTGGCCGACGGGCGTCCCGCGCTGGCCGTCGGCGACTCCGGGCCCGCGCTGCTGCTGGGGGTGCGGGGTCGCCGGCTGGATCCGCGACAGGCCCGCACCGTCGTGCACCAAACCGTCGCCGCCGTGGACGGCGCCCCCCACATGGGGCCGCACGGGCTGCGGCACAGTGCGGCAACGCATCTGCTGGAGGGCGGGGCGGATCTGCGGATCGTGCAGGAGCTGCTGGGGCACACCAGCCTGGCCACCACCCAGCTCTACACCCACGTCACGGTGGCCCGGCTGCGGGCGGTCCACGACCAGGCCCACCCCCGGGCGTGAGGGTGCCCTCGCGTTGAGATTGCGCACCGGGTCGTGGATTTCGCGAAGACCGCTGCCCTCGACGCAATCTCAATGCCGCCCCTTGTTTAGGCCAGCAAACTGCTGATCGTCTCCAGGTTGATTGTGACCGGATACGGCGTCTCTGTGCTGTAGGAGCTGATTGCGTTGCCGTCATCGACGTAACCGGGTCCGTCCGTCCTCCGGCAGGCCCGCAGGCTCACCGCGTCCGTTGGCTGCAGATCCACGATCCAGTAGTGGGGGATACCAGCATCGGCGTACTCGGCGCGCTTGATCACGTAATCCGTGCGCCGCGACCCAGGCGACACGATCTCAATCACCAACACCACCTCGGAGGCACGTAGCAGGCCGCCCTCGGCCCGGACCCGCTGCACTGCGGCCCGCTTGACCACCACCAGATCGGGACGCCGCGACGTGCCGGGTTGGTCCCCGCGATCGAGCTGCAGATCGATATCAACGTCCTGAATCACCACGACCTCGTCCGGGAACTGGGTCTTCAGCTGGCCGCACAGTTCATATGACGCGAGCATGTGATCGGGTGACGGTGACGGCGACATCACCAGGTTGCCCTCTTGCAGTTCCCAGCGGTAGCGGTCATCCGCACCGAGTTCCGTGTACTCGGCGATGGTCAGCAACCGGCCGGGCGGCTCGACTTGAGCGGTCACGATCGGCGTCTGTTCCGGCACATTGGTAGTGTCCCACGCCTCACCCGCCCAGCGGTTTGAGCCGAATCGGCGTCGACGCCAGCAACCCCAGCGGGTCGACGTAGTCGGCGCGCGACGCCGGCCCCCACATCGCCCCCCAGTGCAGGCACGCCCCCGCACAACCCGGATGCCCGGCCACCAACAAGCCGAGCACCGCCCCGGCGCCCACCCGCTGACCGACCCGCACGCTCGCCCGCACCGGCTCATAACTGGTGTGCAATCCGCCGGGATGCGCGATCGCCACCACCGGCCGCCCGGCCAGCGGCCCGGCGTACACCACCGTTCCGCCACCGGCGGCATATACCGGCTGGTCAACGGCCCCGGCCAGGTCCACCCCGCGGTGTCCGGGGGTCCAATTTGGGGTCGGGGCGTCAAATGTCCGCAGCACCGCCGGGCGGGGCCGCAACGGCCAAGCCAGCCGCACCGCCTCCCCGCGGGCGGGTGCCGCGCACACCAGACCGGTGAGCAGGATGACCAGCGTGCAGCGCATCTGCCCAGTGCAATGCGCGCCCGGCCCCGCGGCCAGTCAGCGCTGTGGACAAAGCACCTGCTCCGAGCGTGTAAACTCACATCCCGCAGCTCGTGCAAGCGGGCTGACTTCGCGTGTCTGCGCCACAACCGGATGCCGGACGGTCCCTTGGATAAGGGTTTCGGTATCTCAGCAGGCACCAGGGCCCGGCCTCACCCGACGCCGGGCGACAACCGACACACAAAAAGGCATAAGCATGGCCGTAGTCACCATGAAACAGCTGCTGGATAGCGGCACCCACTTCGGGCATCAGACCCGCCGGTGGAACCCCAAGATGAAGCGGTTCATCTTCACCGACCGCAACGGCATCTACATCATCGACCTGCAGCAGACGCTGACCTTCATCGACAAGGCGTACGAGTTCGTCAAGGAAACCGTCGCCCACGGCGGGTCGGTGCTGTTCGTCGGCACCAAGAAGCAGGCGCAGGAATCCATCGCCGCCGAGGCGACCCGGGTCGGCATGCCGTATGTCAACCAGCGCTGGCTGGGCGGCATGCTCACCAACTTCTCCACCGTGCACAAGCGGCTGCAGCGCCTCAAGGAACTTGAAGCCATGGAGCAGACCGGCGGCTTCGAGGGGCGCACCAAGAAAGAGATCTTGGGCCTGACCCGCGAGAAGAACAAGCTGGAGCGCAGCCTCGGCGGTATCCGCGACATGAACAAGGTGCCGTCGGCGGTCTGGGTGGTCGACACCAACAAGGAGCACATCGCCGTCGGCGAGGCCCGCAAACTGGGCATCCCGGTGATCGCGATCCTGGACACCAACTGCGACCCGGACCTGGTCGACTACCCGATCCCGGGCAACGACGACGCGATCCGCTCGGCGGCGCTGCTGACCAAGGTGATCGCCTCGGCGGTGGCCGAAGGGCTGCAGGCCCGCGCCGGCCTCGGTAACGGCGAAGGCAAGCCCGAAGCCGAGTCGGCCGAGCCGCTGGCCGAATGGGAGCAGGAGCTGCTGGCTTCGGCAACCCCGGCGGCCGGCACCGAGACCACCACCGACACCACCACTGACGCATCGTAAGGAAGGCTGGAACATTGGCGAACTTCACCGCCGCCGACGTCAAGCGGCTTCGGGAGTTGACCGGCGCCGGCATGCTCGACTGCAAGAACGCGTTGGCCGAATCGGACGGCGACTTCGACAAGGCCGTCGAGGTGCTGCGGATCAAGGGCGCCAAGGACGTCGGCAAGCGCGCCGAGCGGGCCACCGCCGAGGGCCTGGTCGCCGCCAAGGACGGCGCCCTGATCGAGCTGAACTCCGAAACCGACTTCGTCGCCAAAAACGCCGAATTCCAGCAGCTGGCCGCCGACATCGTGGCGGCGGCCGCGGCCTCCAAGGCCGCCGACGTCGACGCCCTCAAGGCCGCGAAGGCCGGCGATAAGACCGTCGAGCAAGCGATCGCGGAGCTGTCGGCCAAGATCGGCGAGAAGCTGGAGCTGCGCCGAGCCGCCTACTTCGACGGCACCGTGGAGACCTACCTGCACAAGCGGGCGTCGGACCTGCCGCCGGCGGTGGGGGTGCTGGTCGAGTACGAAGGCGCAAGCACCGAGGCCGCCCACGCGGTCGCGCTGCAGATCGCCGCGCTCAAGGCCAAGTACCTGTCCCGCGACGACGTGCCCGCCGACGTGGTGGCCAACGAGCGGCGCATCGCCGAGGAGACCGCCAAGGAAGAGGGCAAGCCCGAGCAGGCGTTGCCCAAGATCGTCGAGGGCCGGGTCAACGGCTTCTTCAAGGACACCGTGCTGCTGGAGCAGGCGTCGGTGTCCGACTCGAAGAAGACCGTCAAGGCACTGCTCGACGAGGCCGGGGTCACGGTGACCCGCTTCGTCCGGTTTGAGGTCGGCCAGGCCTAACGCCTGCGCGCCGAACGTGCGTCCACGGCGGGATTCGGCTCGATTTTCCGCCCTGGACGCACGTTCGGCGATGAGGGCGGACTTCTTGCTAGCGTCGGTGCATGCCACCTGTGCACGCCTTCGGTGACGACGCCCTCGGTGACCTCGACGCGGTCGCGCTGACCGAGGCCATCAAAACCGGCGCGGTCTCGCGATCCGACGTTGTCGAGGCGGCGATCGCCCGACTGGAGGCGGTCAACCCGAAGCTGAACGGGCTGGCCTACCCGGCCTTCGACCGGGCCCGGGCGCGGGCCGGCGCCGTCCGTCCGCACGGCGGGTACTTCGACGGGGTTCCGACGTTTATCAAAGACAACGTCGACGTCGCGGGCATGCCGACCATGCAGGGCACCGACGCGTGGGATCCACACCCGGCCGCCGCCGATGGTGAGTTCGCCCGGCTGTACCTGTCCACCGGGCTCAACCCGCTGGGCAAAACCCAGCTCAGCGAGTTCGGATTCTCCGCGGCCGCCGAGCATCCCCGGCTCGGCCCGGTGCGCAACCCGTGGAACACCGACTACACCGCCGGCGCGTCGTCGTCGGGCTCGGCGGCGTTCGTGGCCGCGGGCGTGGTGCCGATCGCGCACGCCAACGACGGTGGCGGGTCGATTCGGATTCCGGCGGCCGTCAACGGCCTGGTGGGCCTCAAGCCGTCCCGCGGCCGGTTGCCGCTGGACAAGGACTTTCGGCAGATGCCGGTGCGCATCGTCTACAACGGCGTGGTGACCCGCTCGGTGCGCGACACCGCGGCGTTCTACCGCGAGACCGAGCGCACCTGGCGCAACCGCAAGCTGCCGGCCGTCGGCGACGTCACCGGCCCCAGCAAGCGACGCTTGACGATTGCCGTCGTCACACGGTCGGTCGGCCGCGATGCCAGTCCCGAGGTGCGCGAGCTGACGTTGAAGACCGCGGCGTTGTTGGAGGAGCTCGGCCACCGGGTCGAGCACATCGAGAACCCGCCGGTGCCGGCCTATTTCGCCGACGACTTCCTGCTGTACTGGGCGTTTCTCGCGACGGCGCTGGTGCGCCGGGGCCGCCAGATGTTCGGCCCGACGTTCGACCGCAGCAAGCTCGATAACCTCACGCTGGGACTAGACCGTCACGCCGTCCGTCACCTGCACCGGTTGCCGCTGGCCGTCGCCCGGTTGGGCGCATCGGGTCGGCGCAGCGCACGGTTCTTCCGCAGTTACGACGCGCTGCTGACGCCGACGGTCGCCACCGAGACCCCGCGGGTCGGGCACCTGGACCCGACCGCGGATTATCAGCAGATCATCGACCGGCTGATGGACTGGGTCGCGTTCACCCCGCTGCAGAACGCCACCGGCGATCCGGCGATCTCGCTGCCGTTGGCCCGCACCGCCGCCGGGCTGCCGCAGGGGATGATGTTCGCCGCCGAGCGCGGCGCGGAAGCCCGGCTGCTGGCATTGGCCTACGAACTCGAAGAGGCCCGGCCGTGGGCCCGTATTCAGGCCAGCACGTCGCAGGAATCCTGATCGGAGCCGACCAACTCCAGCATCCGGCGGAACTCGCGCTGCTCGGCGCTGCTCAGCTTGGCCAGGATCCGGCCGTCGGCCACCGACACCGCGGCCTCGGCGCGTTTCAGCAACGCCTTACCGTCGCGGGTCAGCGTCGCCGGTAGCGCCCGCCCGGATGGCACCGACGCGGGCCGCGATACCGCGCCCAGCTCTTCCAGTCGCCGCAACACGGTGTTCATCGCCTGCGGAGTGACATTGCCTAGCCGGGACAGTTCCGCGCTGGATACCCCCGGCCGCAGGGAAAGCATTCGCATGCAGACAAATTCGGCCAGCGACAGGTTCAGCGGTCGCAGCGCCGCGGCCACCTCCGGGCGCAGCGCGGCCCCGACCCGGTGCAGCAAATAGCCGAGCGGCGCGTTGTCGGTCTCTCCCACATCAACCATCTTGACATATATCAGGCAGGTTGATACAACCGATGGCATGACCGAAGCGCAGAAGTTTGATTTCGATTTCGATCCGGCCTACCGCGGCGACGCCCCGCAATTTGGGCCGGGCCAACGCCCGCCGTGGAGCATCGGCGAACCGCAGCCCGAAATCGCCGCCCTGATCGCGCAGGGCAAGGTCCACGGCGACGTCCTCGACGCCGGCTGCGGTGAGGCCGCCGTGTCGCTGTATCTGGCCGAACGCGGCCACACCACCGTCGGGCTCGACGCCTCACCCACCGCGATCGAGCTGGCCAAGGCCGAGGCGGCCAAACGCGGGCTGACCAACGCCGCGTTCGCGGTCGCCGACATCACCGACTTCACCAGCTATCCGACCGGTTCCGAAGGCCGGTTCGACACCATCATCGATTCCACCCTGTTCCACTCGATGCCGGTCGAGCTGCGGGACGGCTATCAGCAGTCGATCGTGCGCGCCGCCGCACCCGGGGCGTCGTATTTCGTGCTGGTCTTCGACCGAGCCGGGATGCCGGACAGTCCTGGCCCCAACCCGGTCACCGAAGACGAGTTGCGTGCGGTGGTGTCCAAGTACTGGGTGATCGACGAGATCCGCCCGGCCCGCATTCACGCCAACTTCCCCGACGAGCGGCCCGCCGAGTTCCCGGTGGTGGATCTGCGCGACGAGGGCAACGGGCGCAAGTCGGTGCCGGCCTGGCTGCTGTCGGCGCATCTGGGCTGACGCCACACCCCGGGCATTCCCCGGCCCGCATGATGAGGCAGGATAGAGCCTGCCGTCGTGGGTGATTGCCTGCGATGGCGCTGTCATGCGAGGACCGTGGAGCCTGAGGAGCCTGATGACGGAGCCGACCAGCACCGGCGGCGGTCAGGCCGTCCCCCCGCCGGGTCGCCCCAAGTACACCCGAGTTTTGCTCAAGCTCGGCGGCGAGATGTTCGGCGGGGGACAGGTCGGGCTGGATCCCGATGTGGTCGCGCAGGTGGCCCGCCAGATCGCCGAGGTGGTGCGCGACGGGGTGCAGGTGGCCGTCGTGATCGGCGGCGGCAACTTCTTCCGCGGCGCCCAGCTGCAGGAGCGCGGCATGGATCGGATGCGCTCGGACTACATGGGGATGCTCGGCACCGTGATGAACAGCCTTGCGCTGCAAGACTTTCTGGAAAAGGAAGGGATCGTCACCCGGGTCCAGACCGCCATCACCATGGGGCAGGTGGCCGAGCCCTACATCCCGCTGCGCGCGCAACGCCACCTGGAGAAGGGGCGGGTGGTGATCTTCGGTGCCGGCATGGGGTTGCCGTACTTCTCCACCGACACCACCGCCGCCCAGCGGGCCCTGGAGATCGGCGCCGACGTGGTGTTGATGGCCAAGGCCGTCGACGGGGTGTTCGCCGAGGATCCGCGGGTGAACCCCGACGCCGAACTGCTCACCGCGATCAGCCACCGCGAAGTCATCGACCGTGGGCTGCGGGTGGCCGACGCCACCGCCTTTAGCCTGTGCATGGACAATGGCATGCCGATCCTGGTGTTCAACCTGCTCACCGACGGCAATATCGCGCGGGCGGTCGCAGGTGAGAAGATCGGAACACTGGTCACCACCTGACCGCGCATGCCGTGGCCGCCGGCGACGATGCAGAGCGAAGCGATGAGAAGGAGCGGCGCAGATGATTGACGAGGCTCTCTTCGACGCCGAAGAGAAAATGGAAAAGGCCGTATCGGTGGCGCGGGACGATTTGGCGACCATCCGCACCGGCCGGGCCAACCCGGGCATGTTCTCCCGGATTGTCATCGACTACTACGGCGCGACCACCCCGATCACCCAGCTGGCCAGCATCAACGTCCCCGAGGCGCGGCTGGTGGTCATCAAACCGTACGAAGCGGCGCAACTGCACGCGATCGAGACCGCGATCCGCAACTCCGATCTGGGCGTCAACCCCAGCAATGACGGCACGCTGATCCGGGTGGCGGTGCCGCAGCTGACCGAGGAACGGCGCAAGGAACTGGTCAAGCAGGCCAAGGCCAAGGGGGAGGACGCCAAGGTCTCGGTGCGCAACATCCGTCGTAAAGCGATGGAGGAACTGCACCGGATCCGCAAAGACGGTGACGCCGGGGAGGACGAGGTCGGCCGGGCGGAAAAGGATCTGGACAAGACCACCCAGCAGTACGTCAGCCAGATCGACGAGCTGGTCAAACACAAGGAAGGCGAGCTGCTGGAGGTCTAATGGCCGCGCAGCAATCAATATCCGTGGCAGACACTGAGACCGGCGCGGCCGGCACCCCAGCCGACGAGCCGAGCCCGGCGCAGCAGGCTAAGAAGGGGTCGCGGGCCGGGCGCAACCTGCCCGCCGCGATCATCGTCGGGGCGCTACTGGCCGGGATGCTGGTGGGCACGCTGGTGTTCCGCCGGGACCTGTGGGTGGTGATCATCGCGGTAGCCGCCCCGTTGGCCACCCACGAGGTGACCCGACGGTTGCGGGAAGCCGGCTACGACGTGCCGTTCCTGCCGCTGCTGGCCGGGGGGCAGGCGATGGTGTGGCTGGCCTGGCTGTCCGGCGCCAAGGGAATGCTGGGTGCTTTCGGCGCCACCGTCGTGGTGTGCATGATCTGGCGGTTGGTCAACCAGGGGTTGTCGCACACCCCGGTCAACTATCTCCGCGACATGTCGGCCACGATCTTCCTCGCCGCCTGGGTGCCGTTGTGCATAAGCTTTTCCGTGCTGCTGGTTTTCCAGCAGAACGGCGCGGCGCGGGTGTTCTGCCTGCTGGTCGCCGTCGTGCTCTCCGACGTCGGCGGATATACCGCGGGCGTGCTGTTCGGCAAGCATCCGATTGCCCCGGCGATCAGCCCGAAAAAGTCGTGGGAGGGGCTGGCCGGTTCGTTGCTGTTCGGCGTCACCGGGACGGCACTGGCGGTGGCGTTCCTGCTGCCGGGAAAATCCCCCTGGCTGGTGGGGGTGCCGCTGGGGGTGTTGCTGGTGGTTACCGGTACACTTGGCGACCTGGTGGAATCCCAGATCAAACGCGACCTCGGCATCAAGGACATGGGTCGGCTGCTACCTGGACACGGCGGGCTAATGGATCGGCTCGACGGCCTGCTGCCGGCCGCCGCGACGACGTGGATCGTGCTGACCCTGCTGTCCTGACCCGCGGGTGCAGCGGCGCCGCAGATTGCCGACGAGCACCCGCGCTATCAGCGACGGGTCCTGCAGCCGGGTGGGCGGATCCACCAGGCTGGTCACCCGATAGAGCCGTTCGGTGAGCACAATGTCGTGCTCGGCGGCCCGCAGCGCCTGGTTGGTGGTCCAACTCCGCAGCCGCGCGGGCAGTGAGCGACGTGCCTGGTGGGGGGCCTGCGCCCGGTCGCTGGCCTGATTCATCGCCCACACCGGGCCGATGAGCCCGGCGGCGGCGCGGAAAAATCGCTGCGGCAGGTGGCGGTCGCCGCCGCGCAGCTGGTCGCGCAGCGCAGCGGCTTGCAGCGCCGCCATCGCCATGCCCTGGCCGTGGATCGGGTTGAAGCTGCACAGTGCGTCCCCGATGACCACCAGACCCGCCGGGAAACGCGGCATCCGGTCGTAGCGGCGCCAGGCCCCGGCCGGGAGCCGGGTGACGGCCACCTCGCCGAGGGGTTCCGCGGCGCGCAGGCCCGCCAGAATCGACGGCGGCGCGAACTGCTCGGCCAGCGCGAGCATGCCGGCCAGGTCGGCGGGCGGCTCGGGATCGATGCCCAGCTGGCCGACGGTCAGCATCCAGGAGCCGTGCTCATACGCCAGCAGGCCACCGATCGGCAGGCCCCGCCCGGGGCGGACCAGCACCATCTTCTCGTCGATCATGCCGTCCGGGACGCGCAGCAGCTGGGAGAAATACGTGCCCGGGGCCGCGGCGCGCTGTTCGGCGGGACGGCCATAGCCCAGGTCGTCGAGGAAGGCCGGGGTGCGCGCGGCGCGACCCATCGCGTCGACCACCAGGTCGGCGTGCAGCGCGGATTCGGTACCGGTGGCGCGGTCGACCACCCGCACGCCGGTCACCCGGTCGGCCGTCGCGGCGATCGGCGCGACCACGTCATGGCCGTCGAGGAACCGGATCCCGCCCAGGGCGGCGACCCGGCGTCGCAGGTGGAACTCCAAAAACGGCCGGCTCGCCAGGTGGACGACCAGCGCCGCCGGGTCGGCGACCCGCTGGGTGCGGTTCAACCCATACCGGCCCAGGCGCACGTAGATGCGGGACAGGTCGCCGTCGTCGATGACCTGGGCACCGTCGGCGACGAGCTCGTCGAGAAACCCCGGAAACAGCTCCTCGAGGATCTGCCAGCCGCGACTCAGCATGCTGTGCAGGTGGCGCCCCTGCGGGATCCCGCGCCGGTGCACCGGGGCGTTGGGCAACCTGTCCCGCTCGACCAGGGTGACCCGCGGGTAGGACTCCGACAGCGCCCGGGCGGCCAGCAGCCCGGCCATGCCGGCGCCCAGGACGACAGCGTGTTTGTGTGACTCGGTCATCGTGCCGACCCTACCCCAGAAAATAAGAAAAATAAGGGTTTAGTAAAGAATATTTAAGATCGTGTCGGGCCGCTGGGTTCGGAACGGCGGCGCCGACGGCCCATACTGGACCGGACATGAAACAGCAGCTGGTGTTTGAGGCGCCGCGGCGGGCACTACCGCCGCGGCATTTGGCCGATCTGGACGCGACCGGGTGCGCGGCCGCGGTGTCCGAGCTGGGCTTGCCGGCGTTTCGCGCCAAGCAGCTTGCCCACCAGTACTACGGCCGGCTGATCGCTGACCCGCAGCAGATGACCGACCTGCCGGCCGCGGTGCGCGCCTCGGTCGCCGACGCGTTGTTCCCGACGCTGCTGACCGCGACCCGCGAGATCGAATGCGACGCCGGTCAGACCCGCAAGATGGTGTGGCGGGCCGTCGACGGCACCAGCTTCGAGTCGGTGCTGATGCGCTACCCGCGGCGCAACACGGTGTGCATCTCGTCGCAGGCCGGCTGCGGGATGGCCTGCCCGTTTTGCGCCACCGGGCAGGGCGGCTTGACCCGTAACCTGTCAACCGCCGAGATCGTCGAACAGGTGCGCGCGGCGGCGGTCGAATTGCGCGACCGCGACCATGGTCGGCTGTCCAACATCGTGTTCATGGGGATGGGGGAGCCGCTGGCCAACTACGCGCGGGTGCTGGCCGCGGTGCGCCGGATCACCGAACCGGCCGGTTTCGGCATCTCCGCGCGGGCGGTGACGGTGTCGACGGTCGGGCTGGCCCCGGCGATCCGCAAGCTCGCCGACGAGCGTCTCGGGGTGACGTTGGCGCTGTCGCTGCACGCCCCCGACGATGAACTGCGTGACACCTTGGTGCCGGTGAACAACCGGTGGAAGATCGCCGAGGCGCTGGACGCGGCCCGCTACTACGCCGCGGGGACCGGTCGCCGGGTGTCGGTGGAATACGCACTGATCCGCGACGTCAACGATCAGCCCTGGCGGGCCGATCTCCTGGGCAAGCGGCTGCACGGTGCGCTCGGGCAGCTGGTGCACGTCAACCTGATCCCGCTGAACCCAACCCCGGGCAGCGACTGGGACGCCAGCCCCAAGCCGGTGGAGCGGGAGTTTGTGCGCCGGGTCCGCGCCCACGGCGTGTCCTGCACGGTGCGTGATACCCGCGGCCGCGAGATCGCCGCCGCCTGCGGACAATTAGCCGCCGAGGCTTAGCGGATCCAGCCGCGGCGCCGACCCCACACGTCGCGCACCACGACGAACAGCGACAACGCCGCGAACGAGATCAGGAACCAGTCCTCGATGTGGCCGACGTGGTTGCCGCGCAGCATCAACAGCAGGAAGCCCACGATCCCCAGACCGACGAAGTGCCAGGTGCGGTGGTTGATCTTGCTCCAGCCCCACTCCGCGGACGGCACGTCGGCGGTGTCCACCCCGGTGTGGCGCTCCACTTCGGTACTGACCACGTTTGCTCCTATTGGCTTGCACTGGCAACGTTGCCGCCATTCTGGCACACCCGCCGGCCACCGCCGAGGCGCCCTCGACCCGCTATCCCGCCAGTCCCACCGCGGAGAGCACGGTGGCGGTGGTTTCCAGCATGGCCACCGGTGTCTCGGGGAACAGCGACGGGAAGGAGTTCAGGGCCGACGCGCTGTTCTCGAGTATCTGCGCGGCATTGAGCTTTTCGACCTGGACCTCTTCGGCGGCGACGGACTGCTCCAAGGCGGCGGTCTCGTCCGCGTTGCTGGTGTCCGGACCCGGCGGCGGCGTCGGGTCGGCCGCCGCGGTGGGGTGCGGTGCGGCCATGGCCAAGAACAATCCCGCGGCCACGCTCGCGGTCAGGGTGGCAGGGTGCTTGGTCAACGTCATGGTTCTCCTCATCTGAGACTCATCTGGGACGGTTTGGTTGCATCTGCGGTGATTGCCTGGGCCGCGGAGGTCGAGTTAAGGCCAGTTGCGGCAGTGGCTCAAGCGACAGCAGTGGTGCTTGATGGAACTGATACGAGCGTGAAGCCATTTAGTGACAACGCGTTTGGCGCCCCACGGCAAAGCCTTTCGGATCGCCGCTGGCCGCGCCGCGCTGGGATTACCGTGGAATTTGATGGCCACCGACGCGCGGATCTCGGACTTCGCCGTCGCGCCGCCGCACAGCGCGCCCGGTGTGACGTCGATGGTGGGCTACCGCGCCCTTGAGGTGCCCGAGCCCGCCGTTCACCGGGGCATGCCGTCGTCGAGGTTGACGTTCATCGTCAGCCTCGACGACGGGGTGGAAGCCGCGGACACCGCCGACGCACTGCCGGCCGCCCGGCCGAATCCGATCATCCTGGGTGGGCTGCACGTGCAGGCCAGCCATGTGCGGCAGCGCCGCGGCCAAGCCGGCGTGCAGATGGCGGTGCACCCGTTGGCGGCGCGCGCGCTGTTCGGGGTGCCCGCCGCCGAACTCAGCGTGACCGACTTCGACGCCGCCCCGGTGCTGGGCCGCGCGGCGACGCAACTCCACGAACGGACCACCGAAGCACACCGGTGGCCGGATGTCTTCGCGCTGGTGGCGAACTACCTGGTGGACGCCCGCCAACGGCGCGACGGGGTGACTGTGCGCCCCGAGGTGGCCTACGCCTGGCGCCTGCTGGAACGCAGCCGGGGCCGGGCCCCGGTGGGTGCGCTCGCCGAGCGGGTCGGCGTGAGCGCGCGGCATCTGACCACGCTGTTTCGCTGCGAAGTGGGTCGGGGCCCAAAAACGGTCGCGATGCTGATGCGCTTCGAATACGCGGCCGCCCGGATTGCCGACGCGGTACGCCGGCAGCGGCCGGTCGACCTGGCCGGCATCGCCGCCGAGGCCGGATACGCCGACCAAGCCCATCTGACCCGCGAGTTCGTTCGGTTCGCCGGTGTGCCGCCGCGAGCCTGGCTGGCCGAAGAGTTCCAGAACATTCACGACGGCGGCCATCAGCGGAGCATTTTCGTCGGCCACGACGAGTAACGACCAGCGCCGGCGCGGTGGCGGTTCCGAAACATTCAAGACGGTGCCGATGCCTGCGGGTCAGAGTCGAACCATGACCAATTCGAATCCGACCGTCTGGTTGACCCTGCGGGCGCATAACGCGCCCAAACTCATCGACTACTACGTCGACACCTTCGGCTTCGTTCTCACGGCCCGCTACGGCGAGGGCGACGTCGTCGATCATGCCCAGCTGAACTGGCCCGAAGGCACCGGCGCCATCATGATGGGCAGCCACAGACCCGGCACCGACTGGTCCCGGGAACCGGGCACCGCCGGCGGCTACGTCGTCACCAGCGACCCCGACGCGCTCTACGAACGGGTGCTGCAACGCAAGGCCGACATCGTGCGACCCCTGGCCGACACCGACTACGGCGCCCGCGAGTTCGCGGTGCGTGATCCGGAGGGCAACTTGTGGGCGTTCGGCGACTATGCCGGAGCGCCGCAGCAAGCCTGAGCGGGGCACAATGAGCAGGTGACCAACCGCCGCCGCGTGCTGATCCTGGGTTCCACCGGCTCGATCGGCACCCAGGCGCTGCAGGTCATCGCCGCCAACCCGGACCGCTTCGAGGTGGTCGGGCTGGCCGCCGGCGGCGGGCGCCCCGACCTGATCGCGCAGCAGCGCGCCGAGACCGGGGTGACCAACATCGCCGTCACCGACGAGCACGCCGCCGACGCCCTCGACGTCCCCTACCGCGGCCCCGACGCCGTCACCCGGCTGGTGCACGACACCGGCGCCGACGTGGTGCTCAATGCGCTGGTGGGGGCGTGGGGGCTGCAACCCACCCTGGCCGCGCTGGACACCGGTGCGACGCTGGCCCTGGCCAATAAGGAGTCCCTGGTGGCCGGGGGCCCGCTGGTGTTGGCGTCCGCGGCGCCCGGCCAGATCGTGCCGGTGGACTCCGAGCATTCGGCGATGGCGCAGTGCCTGCGCGGCGGCACCGCCGACGAGGTCGCCAAGATCGTGCTCACCGCCTCCGGCGGCCCGTTCCGCGGCTGGAAAGCCGCCGACCTGGAGCACGTCACCCCCGAACAAGCCGGCGCGCATCCAACCTGGTCGATGGGCCCGATGAACACCCTGAACTCGGCGTCGCTGGTCAACAAGGGCCTCGAGCTCATCGAAACGCACCTGCTGTTTTCGGTGCCCTATGACCGCATCGAGGTCGTCGTGCACCCACAGTCCATCGTGCATTCGATGGTCACCTTCACCGACGGTTCGACGATCGCCCAAGCCAGCCCCCCGGATATGCGGCTGCCGATCGCGTTGGCGCTGGGCTGGCCGGAACGGGTGCCCCTGGCGGCCCCGGCCTGTGACTTCAGCACCGCCTCCACCTGGGAGTTTGAGCCGCTGGACGCCGAGGTGTTTCCGGCCGTGGAGCTGGCCCGACACGCCGGGCGGGCCGGTGGCTGCCTGACCGCGGTGTACAACGCGGCCAACGAAGAGGCGGCCGAGGCGTTCCTGGCGGGCCGGATCGGCTTCCCCGCCATCGTGCGCACCATCGCCGATGTGCTGCACGCCGCAGACCAGTGGGCCGCGCAACCCGCTACCGTGGATGACGTACTTGACGCGCAGCGCTGGGCTCGGGAACGGGCGCGTCGCGTCACCGCACAGGAGGGTGTCCACACCGGATGATGTTTGGCATCGGCATCGCGCTGTTCGCGCTGGCCATCCTGGTGTCGGTGGCGCTGCACGAGTGCGGCCACATGTGGGTGGCCCGCGCTACCGGGATGAAGGTGCGGCGCTACTTCGTCGGCTTCGGCCCAACGCTGTGGTCGACCCGGCGCGGCGACACCGAGTACGGGCTCAAGGCGGCCCCGCTGGGCGGCTTCTGCGACATCGCCGGGATGACCGCGGTCGAGGAGCTGGCGCCCGACGAGGTTGACCGCGCCATGTACAAGCAGGAAACCTGGAAACGGGTTGCGGTGCTGGCCGCCGGGCCGGGGATGAACTTCGTCATCGGCCTGGCGTTGATCTATGTGATCGCGGTGATCTGGGGCCTGCCCAACCTGAACCCGCCCACCTCCGCCGTCATCGGCGAAACCGCGTGTGTCGCACCCGAAGTCGCCAAGGGCGAAGTGGGGAAGTGCACGGGTTCCGGCCCGGCGGCCAGCGCCGGGATCCGCCCCGGCGACGTGGTGGTCAAGGTCGGCGACACCGAGGTGTCCACCTTCGAGGAGATGGCCGCCGCGGTGCGCAAACAGCACGGCACGGTGCCGATCGTCGTCGAGCGCGACGGCACCACGATGACCAAGTACGTCGCCGTGACCCCCACCCAGCGCTGGATCCCCACCAAGGACGGCGCGGCCACCGGGCCGTCCACCGTCGGCGCGATCGGGGTGGGTGCCGCGCAGTTCGGCCCCACCCACTACAACGTGCTCACCGCCGTGCCGGCCACGTTCACCTTCACCGGTGACCTGTCGGTGCTGCTGGGCAAGTCGCTGGCCGCCATCCCGACCAAGGTCGGCGCCCTGGTGCACTCGATCAGCCACCGGAACGAAGTGCGCGACCCGGAAACCCCGATCAGCGTGGTCGGGGCGTCCATCATCGGCGGGGACACCGTCGAGGCCGGGGTGTGGGTGGCGTTCTGGTTCTTTTTGGCGCAGCTGAACTTCATCCTGGGCGCGCTGAACCTGGTGCCGTTGCTGCCGTTCGACGGTGGGCACATCGCGATCGCGGTGTTCGAAAAGATCCGCAACATGATCCGGTCGGCACGCGGGCTGGTGGCCGCGGCGCCGGTGAACTATCTCAAGCTGATGCCGGCAACCTACGTAATCTTGATCGTGGTGGTTGGCTACATGCTGCTGACCGTCACCGCCGACGTGGTCAACCCGATCAGGCTGTTCCAATAGGAGACCAAATGACAACCGGCCTGGGTATGCCGACAGCCCCGGCGCCCACGCTGTCGCCGCGACGCAAAACCCGCCAACTGATGGTCCGTGACGTCGGGGTGGGCAGCGACTACCCGATTTCGGTGCAGTCGATGTGCACCACCAAAACCCACGACATCAACTCGACGCTGCAGCAGATCGCCGAGTTGACCGCCGCCGGGTGCGACATCGTGCGGGTGGCCTGCCCGCGGCAGGAGGACGCCGACGCGCTGCCGGCGATCGCCAAGAAAAGCCAGATCCCGGTGATCGCCGACATCCACTTTCAGCCCAAGTACATCTTCGCCGCCATCGACGCCGGCTGCGCGGCGGTGCGGGTCAACCCCGGCAACATCAAGGAGTTCGACGGCCGGGTCGCCGAGGTGGCCAAGGCCGCCGGGGACGCCGGCATCCCGATCCGCATCGGCGTCAACGCCGGGTCGCTGGACAAACGGTTTTTGGAGAAGTACGGCAAGGCCACCCCGGAGGCGCTGGTGGAATCGGCGCTGTGGGAGGCGTCGCTGTTCGAGGAACACGGCTTCTCCGACATCAAGATCAGCGTCAAGCACAACGACCCGGTCGTGATGGTGGCCGCCTACGAACAGTTGGCCGCCGCCTGCGACTACCCGCTGCATCTGGGTGTCACCGAGGCCGGCCCGGCGTTTCAGGGCACCATCAAATCCGCGGTCGCGTTCGGGGCGCTGCTCTCCCGCGGGATCGGCGACACCATCCGGGTGTCCCTGTCGGCGCCGCCGGTCGAGGAAGTCAAGGTCGGCACCCAAATCCTGGAATCGCTGAACCTGCGGCCGCGCGGGCTGGAGATCGTGTCCTGCCCGTCGTGCGGACGCGCCCAGGTCGACGTCTACACGCTGGCCAACGAGGTCACCGCCGGTCTGGAAGGGCTCGACGTGCCGCTGCGGGTGGCGGTGATGGGCTGCGTCGTCAACGGCCCGGGGGAAGCGCGCGAAGCCGATCTGGGCGTGGCGTCGGGCAACGGCAAGGGCCAGATCTTCGTGCGCGGCGAGGTGATCAAGACGGTGCCGGAGGCGCAGATCGTCGAGACGCTGATCGAAGAGGCCATCCGACTGGCCGCCGAGATGGGCACCGCCGAACTCGGCGCAGAACACGGTCCGGATACAAGTTCGAGCGGTTCGCCCATTGTGACCGTAAGCTGAGCACAGCCGTGTGCGGCCGCCCGGCCGTCGGTTCGTAGTCCGCAGAAGGTCTGAAGTATGTCGGCTCCGCCCATCTTTCGTTTGGTCGATGAGCGACGGGTGTCGGTGGTGCGCGACCCCGCCGCGGCGTGGCGGGTCTTCGACGCCGACCCGGTGGGGTCGTGCATGGTGGCCGCCCGCGTTGCCGACCACGGGGGCGTGGACCCCGGTGCCATTGGCGGCGAACTGTGGACCCGCCGCGGTGCCGACGAGTCGTTGTGCTACGCCGGGGGCAATCTGATTCCGCTGCGTGGGGCCGCCGCCGACCTCAACGCGTTCGCCGACAAGGCGATGAGCATGTCACGGCGCTGCTCGTCACTGGTGGGGCGGGCCGAACTGGTGCTGCCGATGTGGCAGCGGCTGGAGTCGGGCTGGGGCGCGGCGCGTGACGTGCGCGACCGCCAACCGCTGATGGCGCTGCGGTCGATGCCGACGTGCCCGATGGACTCCGCGGTGCGTCAGGTGCAGCCCAGCGAACTGGACGCCTACCTGGTGGCCGCGGTGGATATGTTCATCGGCGAGGTCGGTGTCGATCCGCGGCTCGGCGACGGCGGCCGTGGTTATCGCCGCCGGGTGGCCAACCTGATCGCGGCGGGTCGGGCCTGGGCCCGGTTCGAGCACGGTGAGGTGGTCTTCAAGGCCGAGGTGGGGGCGCAATCGCCGGCGGTCAGCCAGATCCAGGGGGTCTGGGTGCACCCGGAGCGACGCGGGCAGGGTCTGGGTAGCGCCGGCACCGCCATGCTGGCCGCGGTGATCGTGGGGACCGGTCGGATCGCCAGCCTGTACGTCAACGACTTCAACGCCGTCGCCCGCGCGACGTATCAGCGGATCGGCTTCGTTGAGGTCGGTACCTTCGCGACGGTCCTGCTGGACTGAGGGGTTCGCGCGCTGTCGCCCTCGTCTGGCCGGTCGGTGGCCCGGCGTTGAGATTGCGTTGAGGGCTGCGGATTTGCCTCCACCCACGACCCTGGACGCAGTTTCAACTCAACTCGCTGACCTGACGCCGCAGGCTACTACTGGATCTTGGCGGCGATCTTGTTCGCGATATCGACGTTCTGGGTGGTCAGACCCGGCCCGCAGGCCAGGATGTCGATGATGACGTTGGCGCGCAGCATCAGGGCGCGCCCGCACACGTTGCTACCGCCTTGTTTGGTCATGGTCATGGTGTACAGGCCGGGGGCGGGCATCGCTTGTTGTCCGAAGGTCCACGGCTGCGGCCCGTTGGGGGTGTCGACGGTGAAGGTGCGCCCGGCGCACGCCTTCCACTGATCGGGCAGGCTCAACACGGTGGGTCGGGCGGCGTCCTGATTGGGATAGGCGATGACGCCCTGGGCCACCGACACCGCGTCATGGGTGACGCCGGCTTGTTTGACGACCTGTGACCGCACATCGGACCAACCGCTGCCGTCGTAGGTGGCGGCCTGGACCGGCATCCATGCACTCAGACAGCCCTTGTCGGAGATCGCATCGCGGTCGTTCCACAGTTGATCCTTGACCGGGTCGGCCTGCAGCGTCGTGCCCATGATGGTGCTGACTTCGTCGGCGCTGAGCAACAATCCGGGCAACTCCGCGGCCGCCACCGCGGTCGGCGGCGCGGCGGCGGCGGTCGTTGGGGCGGTGGTCGTCGGTGTCGCTGCGGGGGTGGTGGTCGTCGCGGCGGCGGTGGACGTGGTCGTTTCCGCCGGGCCGGATTTGTCCGACGGCCAGGCGATGGCCGTAATGCCCGCCGCGGCAATCACAACGACGCCGGCCACCGCGGCAATGATCGCCATGCGGCGATTGCGTCGCGGTGGCGGGGCGGGCGGCGCCGGCTGCTGCGCCGCTGTCGGGCTCGGCGGAATCGGGTGGAACGGCGGCGGCGTGTGCTGCCCCGTGGGCACGTGTTGGGCCGGGGAGGTGAAGCGGGCCGGCGGTGGGTTGGGAGGTCGGTAGGCGTGCGGCGGGGTGGGTTGCGGACGCGATATCAGCGGCGCGATGCGCTGGGTCGTCTCGCTGTTCGGAGTGGGTTGGCGCAGAGCCGCTTTGGCCGCCGCGGCGAGTTCACTGCAGCTGCCGAAACGCCGGCCCGGGTCTTTGGCCAGGGCGGTGGCGAGCACGCCGTCCAGCGCCGGTGGCAGCCACTGGGCCAGCTCGCTGACCCGCGGCGGCGGCTGCTGCAGGTGCGCCTTCATCACCGCGGCCTGCCCGCCGGCATCGCCGAACGGGGTCTTGCCGGTCAGCATCCGAAACAGCGCGCAGCCCAACGAATACTGGTCGGCGCGACGATCCACGGTGCCGCCGCTGAGCGCCTCCGGGGGCGCGTAGGAGACGGTGGCCATCACCTGGCCGGTGCCGGTCAGGCTGGCGTCGTCGAAGGCACGGGCGATACCGAAGTCCCCTAACAGCACGCGCTCCTCGGGGCCAACCTCGCCCGACAGCAGGAAATTCGCGGGTTTGACGTCGCGGTGCAGCACGTTGTGCCGGTGGGCGTAATCGAGTGCTTTGGCGACCTCGCCGGCGATGTGCACGGCCCGGTCCGGGGTCATCTGCCCGCTGCGCAATGCGGCGTCGGCGTCGGTGCCGTCGACGAACTGCATGGCGATCCACAGCTGCCCGTCTTCGGTTTGGCCACGCCGATGAATCGACACGATGTTGGGATGATCCAGCTGGGAGGCCACGTCGGCCTCGCGGATGAACCGGGCCCGGAATCCCTTATCCCGCGACAACTCGGCCGACAGCAGTTTCATTGCCTCACGGCGGGGAAGTTCGGGGTTGGCCACCAGGTAGACCGCGCCCATGCCGCCCTCCCCGAGGACCCGCTCGATGCGGTACCCGGCGATCAGTGATCCGACGGTGAGCATGCGCTACCGGGGGGACGGCGACGGGCGAAGGGCAGTCATCGGGCAAATATATCGTCGCCAACCGGTGCCGGTTGGACGGCTAGGAGCCCCCTGTCGCCACACGTAACGGTTCGGTCTCGGTGCGCCTCCCGAGGTCGCGCCGCCCCGCCTTCTAACATCAGCCACAATGACAACAGAAACCTCATGGGCATCACGGGTCGCAGGTCTGGTGGTTGTGCTGGTGACGGTGGCCGCCGCCGCGGCTTGCACCCCGCGCCCGGACGGCCCCGCGCCGGCCGCCGAGCAGTTCTTTGCCGCCTTGGCCACCGGCGACACCGCGACCGCGGCCCAGCTCAGCGATGACCCCGGCGCGGCCCGCGAAGCGCTCAACGCGGCGTGGGCCGGGCTGCAGGCCAACCGGCTGGACGCGCAGGTGCTGGGCGCGAAATACAGCGAGGACACCGGCAGCGTCGACTACCGCTACACCTGGCAACTGCCCAAGAACCGGACCTGGACCTACGACGGCCAGCTCAAGATGGTGCGCAACGAGGGGCGCTGGCAGGTGCGCTGGTCCACCACCGGGTTGCATCCCCGGCTGGGGGAGCGCCAGACGTTTGCCTTGCGGGCCGACCCGCCGCGGCGGGCCTCGGTCAACGAGGTTGGCGGCACCGACGTGCTGGTGCCGGGCTACCTGTACCACTACCAACTGGACGCCACCCGGGCGGGCCGCACCCTGATGCACACCGCCCGGGCGGTCGTCGAGGTCCTGCACCCGTTCGACGACGCCTTCAACGACCCGCAGCGGCTCGCCGAAGAGGCCAGTTCGTCGACCCAGCCGGTGGACCTGATCACGTTGCGCACCGACGACAACAACCGGGTGGCCCCGGCGATCGGTCAGTTGCCCGGCGTGGTGGTTACCCCGCAAGAAGCGATGTTGGCCACCGACGACCACTTCGCACCCACCGTGGTCAACCAGGTCAAGGAGCAGGTGGCCGCCGAACTCGACGGGGAAGCGGGTTGGCGGGTGGTCAGCGTCAACCAGAACGGTGTCGACGTGGCGGTGTTGCACGAGGTGGCGCCATCACCCGCGCCGTCGATCACCATCAGCCTGGATCGCGCCGTGCAGAACGCCGCCCAGCACGCGGTCGACACCCGCGGCGGCAAGGCGATGATGGTGGTGCTTCGCCCGTCGACCGGGGAGATCTTGGCCGTCGCCCAGAACGCCGGCGCCGACGTCGACGGCCCGCTGGCCACCACCGGCCTGTTCCCGCCGGGGTCGACGTTCAAGATGGTCACCGCGGGGGCGGCGATGGAGCGTGATATGGCCACCCCGAACACGCTGCTGGGCTGCCCCGGCGAGATCGACATCGGCCAGCGCACGATTCCCAATTACGGCGGCTTCGACCTGGGGGTGGTGCCGATGGCGCGCGCCTTCGCCAGTTCCTGCAACACCACGTTCGCCGAATTGGCCAGCCGGATGCCGCCGCGGGCGTTGTCGCTGGCCGCCGCGCAGTACGGGCTGGGGCTCGACTACCAGGTGGACGGCATCACCACGGTGACCGGGTCGGCGCCGCCGACGGTGGATCTGGCCGAACGCACCGAGGACGGCTTCGGTCAGGGCAAGGTGCTGGCCAGCCCGTTCGGGGTGGCGCTGATGGCCGCCACGGTCGCGGCCGGCAAGACCCCGGTGCCGCAGCTCATCGAGGGGCGGCCGACGGCGCTCACCGGGGAGGCCACGCCGATCAGCGACAAAATCCTCGACGGGCTGCGGCCGATGATGCGGCTGGTGGTGACCAACGGCACCGCCAAGGACATCGCCGACTGCGGTGAGGTGTACGGGAAGACCGGTGAAGCCGAATTCGACGGCGGTTCGCATTCCTGGTTCGCCGGATACCGCGGTGATATGGCGTTCGCGGCGCTGATCGTGGGGGGTGGCAGTTCGGAGTACGCGGTCCGGATGACCAAGGTGATGTTGCAAAGCCTGCCCGGCGACTACCTGGCTTAACGCGGGGCCGGGCCGCGGGTACCTTGGAAAGGCCATGACAGCATTCGACGGGGATTCGGCCCCCGCGTTGCGCATCTCCGACGCCGACCGCAACGGCACGCTGCGCCGGCTGCACAATGCGGTTGCGCTCGGGCTGATCGATATCGGTGAATTCGAGGAACGCTCGGCGCAGGTTTCGCAGGCCCGGATGCGCGCCGAACTCGACACCCTGGTCGGGGATCTGCCCGGACCGCGTTCCATCGTCACCTCGGCCGCCGACCGGGTGGAGCTGCGCGGCTGGGCCGGCTCGCTCAAACGGCACGGCGAGTGGATTGTCCCGACCCGGTTGGCGCTGGTGCGCCGGCTGGGCTCGGTGGAGTTGGACCTGGTCAACGCCCGCTTCGCCGGCCCGGTGGTCGTCATCGAACTCGATATGCGGTTCGGTTCGGTGGAGATCCGGCTGCCCGACGGGGCCAGCGCCTCGATCGACGACGTCGAGGTCTATTGGGGCAGCGCCCGCGAGCACCGCACGAACGCGCCGGCCGACGGCACCCCGCACGTGGTGCTGACCGGGCGCGTGGTGGGCGGCTCGGTCGACATCAGGGGCCCACGTCGGCGGTCCTGGCTCAGGCGGCGCCGCCCTCGCCGCTAGCGCCCGAACAGTGCGGTTCCGGCGCGCACCAGCCGGTCCCACCCGCTGGGCCGGCTCAGCAGCTTGACCACCAGCGGCGCGGAGTCGAAGTAGGACACCCGTTCGGCGATGCGACCGCCGGTGAAGGTGAACCGATCGACCGCATCCCACGCGATCGGCTTGCCCCCGTAGGTTCCGCTCAGCGTGAACTCGATGAACACCCGGTGTTCGTCGTGGCCGACGGCGTGCACATCGGCGTGTAGGTCGGGGACCAGGGCGAATAGCCGCTGAAACGCGTCCCGGCAGGCCTGCTTGCCGCGCAGTGTGCCCATCAGCGGCTGGATCAGCACGATGTCGTCGTCCCACAACGCTTCGTGCTTGGCCAGGTCGGGGGTGCGCCAGGTGTCGGCGAACCGCTCGGCGAACCGGGCGGCGAAGTCGGCGTCGACGTCGTCACGGGCCATGGAGGTGAATCTAGTCCGTAGCGGTGCCTATTAAGCTGGCAGAATGCCCACCCGTTCTGCGCTGTCACCCGGCGTGCTGTCCCCGACGCTGCCGGTGCCCAACTCGATCGAACGCCCGGAATACGTCGGCAAACCCACCGCCCGCGAGGGCAGCGAGCCCTGGGTGCAGACACCCGAGGTGATCGAGAAGATGCGGGTGGCCGGGCGGATCGCCGCGGGCGCCCTGGCCGAGGCGGGCAAGGCCGTCGCGCCGGGGGTGACCACCGACGAGCTCGACCGGATCGCCCACGATTACATGGTCGACCACGGCGCCTATCCGTCGACGCTGGGCTACAAGGGCTTCCCCAAGTCGTGCTGCACTTCGCTGAACGAGATCATCTGCCACGGCATCCCCGACTCGACGGTGATCGAGGACGGCGACATCGTCAACATCGACGTCACCGCCTACATCGACGGGGTACACGGTGACACCAACGCGACGTTTTTGGCCGGTGACGTGTCCGAGGAGCACCGGCTGCTGGTCGAGCGCACCCATGACGCGACGATGCGCGCGATCAAGGCGGTCAAACCCGGACGTTCGTTGTCGGTCATCGGGCGGGTCATCGAGTCGTACGCGAACCGGTTCGGCTACAACGTGGTTCGTGATTTCACCGGTCACGGGATCGGTACCACGTTCCACAACGGGCTGGTGATTCTGCATTACGATCAGCCGGCGGTCACCACGGTCATCGAGCCGGGCATGACGTTCACCATCGAGCCGATGATCAACCTCGGCGCGCTGGACTACGAGATCTGGGACGACGGCTGGACGGTCGCCACCACCGACGGCAAGTGGACCGCCCAGTTCGAGCACACCCTGGTGGTGACCGACGACGGTGCAGAGATCCTGACCCTGCCGTGACGCTTTCCCCGCGAGCAGACGTAAAAGCCCCCATTTCGCCCCGAAATACGGGGCTTTTACGTCTGCTCGCCGTGCCAACGTGACCGCCGGCGCGCTGCTGGTGGCCGGCACCAGCTCCGACGCCGGCAAGTCGCTGGTGGTCGCGGGGCTGTGTCGGCTGTTGGCGCGCAAGGGGGTTCGGGTCGCGCCGTTCAAGGCGCAGAATATGTCCAACAACTCCGTGGTCACCGTCGACGGCGGCGAGATCGGCCGCGCGCAGGCGATGCAGGCCCGGGCCGCCGGACTGCAGCCCAGCATCCGGTTCAACCCGATCCTGCTCAAACCGGGCAGCGACCGCACCTCCCAGCTGGTGGTCCGCGGACGCGTCGCCGACTCGGTCAGCGCCGCCGACTACCACACCCATCGGGCCGGGCTGGCCGACGTCGTCGCCGACGAGTTGGCGTCGCTGCGCACCGAGTTCGATGCGGTGATCTGTGAAGGCGCCGGATCTCCGGCCGAAATCAACCTGCGGGCAACCGATCTGGCCAACATGGGGCTGGCGCAGGCCGCTGAACTGCCGGTGGTGCTGGTCGGTGACATCGACCGCGGCGGGTTGTTGGCGCATCTGTTCGGCACCGTCGCGATCCTGCACCCCGCGGACCAGCGGCTGATCGCCGGGTTCATCGTGAACAAATTCCGCGGCGACCCGGGCCTGTTGGCGCCCGGTCTGCGCCAGCTCGCCGAGCTCACCGGCCGCCCCACCTACGGGGTGCTGCCCCACGCCGAGGAGCTGTGGCTGGACGCCGAGGACTCGGTGTCGGTGCGCGCGCACCGGGTGCTGGGCACCCCGCAGCCGCCGCGCGGCCGGCAGTGGCTGCGGGTGGCCGCACTGCGGCTGCCGCGGATCTCCAACTCGACCGACGTGGAGGCGCTGGCCTGCGAACCGGGGGTGCTGGTGCGGTGGGTGACCGATCCCGCCGACCTCGCCGACGCCGACGTGGTCGTGCTGCCGGGCAGCAAGGCCACCGTCGCCGACCTGCGGTGGCTGTACGAGACGGGCCTGGCCGAACCGGTCGTGGCGCACGCGGCGGCGGGCCGGCCGGTGCTGGGTATCTGCGGCGGCTTCCAGATGCTGTGCCGGTCCATCGACGATCCGGTGGAAACCCGCGCCGGCCGGGTCGACGGGCTGGGCCTGCTGGACGCCGACATCGTATTCACCGACGACAAGGTGCTGCGGCATTGGCAGCACCCGTTCACCGGCTACGAGATCCACCACGGCCGGCTAGCCCGCTGCGCCGAGCCGGAGTGGTTCGCAGCGGCCGGGTCCCCGCAGGGCTATCGCCGCGGCGCGGTGTTCGGCACGCATTGGCACGGGCTGTTCGACAACGACGCGTTTCGGCGGAACTGGTTAACCGCCGCAGCCGTCGCCGCGGGCCGGGACGGCTTCGTGGTCGCCGACGACGTCGACGTGGCCGCGCGCCGGGACGCGCAGTTGGACGTGATGGCCGACCTGCTGATCGCCCACCTCGATATCGACGCGATCACCGCGTTGCTCGAAACTGGGCCACCGGCGCGGCCGACCGTGGTTGCCCGCCTGGACGGGTAACGCGGTACACCTACTGCAGGACGGACTCGCGTACGCTCACCGCGCGGGGGAGCAGCCCATTCGCGAACAGCAGATCGGCGGCCCGTTGCTGTTCGTCGAGAAATTCGGCACTGACCGGGTTCACCCCCCATGGCCGATTGCGGAGCGCGGATTCCCAGGCATCGAGGCTGGCGTCGCCGCCGCGTGACACCACGTCATCGACGAAGAACTGGGCAGCTGCGCGCGGATCCTCGGCGATCAAACGGTCGGATTCACGCAGGGCATCGACGATGATCTGCAAGTCCGTCGGTCGTTTTTCGGCGAAGTCGCGCCGGGTGAACCACAGCGAGGGATGACTGAACAGGCCGCCGGTGTCGACGAGCGTCCGCACCTCGAGGTCGGCTTCGACCGTCGCCAGCCCCGGATAGGCGCCCACCCACGCGTCGATCTCGCCGGCGCGGAACTGATCGTCGCCGCCGGTGTCCGAAGTGTTCACCGGCGCGATATCCGACCAGGACAATCCGGCATTGTCCAGGGCGAATAGCACCAGGGTGGTCTGCCAGGACCCGTGCGCAATGCCGACCCGTTTGCCTCGGAGGTCGGCCACCGAGCCAATACCGGAGTCGGCCTTGACCACCAGCCGGCCGTTGTTGACCCGCGGCCCTGAGATACCCACGTACACAATGTCCCTACCGTGCGCGAGGCCGGTGATCGGTGGCGTGAAACCGGTACCGATGAAATCGTAGCCACCCTCGGTGTACAGCCAGTCGGAGTGCAAGGTCGGCAGACCCAACCTCGGGTCGGGCTCCGGCGGGGCCGGCAGCGAGCGCAAATCAACCCACTCGACGTCGAGTCGGCGCTCCAGGATGCCGCGGTGCCGCAGCACGAACAGCGAGTTGTTGTTGGGAAAATAGCCGACACGAACGGTCATCGATTTCTCCTGTCTTGGCGGTGATCAGATCTCGGGAATCAGGCCCAACTTGCGGGCATCCGACAGCAGACCGGTTCGACCCCACTGGGCCTCCAGGTTGGTCGGATCGAATTCCACCGAGCCGCCGAGTGTTTCGGCGATCGCCTGGAACTGAGCGCCCTCCTCGAGCAAAACGATGAACTTGGCGGTCTCCAGCAGGCCGTTGCGGCCCAGCACGTTGCTGCCCCCGTTGGCTTCGAAGACGGCCGCCAGATACGGGTCGGACTGCAGCTTCTCCAGAATGAATTCCGACGCCGGTTGACGCCGATTGATGTGCGGGGGGATCTCCCGCGACAAAGTCAGGCGCTGCGAGGCGGCATACCGGATGGGCAGCGTGCGATGGGTCTGTGCCCACGCGCCGAGCCACGGGGTGTGGATATGCACCCCGGTGGTGATTTCCGGGTGCGCGCGGAACACTGTGCCGTAGGTTTTGACGAATCCTGCCTGACCCGAGCCGGAGATCACCGTGCCGTCGAAGCGCGCGACAACCGGAACCACGGTGTCATCATCGGACCACGGCCCGGGATCGTTGAGCTGCACGGCGATCTCTTCGCCGGGTACCCGCTCAACGAAATTCACCGTCCCGTTGGCCGAGACGGTTCTCGTGTCACGAAACACCCGAAAGGCCTGCTGCGCATCGCGGGCCGCCGCCTCGGCAAATTCGGCGACGGCGGCGCTGATCGCGGGTTCGGTCGTGGTCATGGATTCCTCTTTTCGTTGGTGGTTGGTAACTCAGGCGGTCGCGTGGGCCCGCAACCCGGAATTCGGTCGGGTCAGGCGCGTCCGACCGAGCAGCGGCAGAACTTCCTCACCGACCCGGTACGCCTCTTCGAGATGGGGGTTGCCGGCGAGGATGAAGGCGTCGACGCCCAGATCGATCAGTTCGTCGAGACGTTGGGCTACTTGCTCGTAGCTACCCACCAGTCCGAAGGCCGGACCGCCGCGCAGCAGGCTGAAGCCACACCACACGTTGGGTTGGACTTCCAGGTCCTGGTATTCGGTGATGGTTTCGGGAACCCAGCCCTTAATCCGGCCGGTCCCCACCGCGGCGCCTCGTGCGTGCGCGGTTGCGACCTCGGGCTCGACATACTGCCAGCCCTCGGCGATCTCGGCCCAGGCCGCCTCGGCGGTGTGCCGGGCCAGGACGTCGATGCGGACCGCGAACCGTGGTGTGCGACCGAGTTTCGCCGCGTGTTCGCGGACACCGTCGAACTTCGCCTTGAGGTCCCCGTAGGGTTCCAGCCAAGACAGGTAGTAGTCCGCGTGCAGGCCGGCGGCGTTGACGGCCGCCGCCGAGGAACCGGACAGGTACACCTCGGGAAACGGTGCGGCCGCGAGCTCCGGCGGCAACGCCGCACCTTCGGTGTGGAAAAACCGGCCGTGGTAGTCGAAACCGTCGCCGCGCCAGACCCCCTTGAGCACCTCGAGGAACTCCGTGGTGCGACGGTAACGGTCATCGTGGGCGACCTTATCCCCCCACCACAGCTGGGGTGCACCACCGCCACCGGTGATGATGTTATAGACAAGTCGGCCGCCGGTGGCCCGCTGCAGGCTCGCCGACATCCGAGCGGCCTGCAGGGGATGCAGGAAACCAGGCTGGAACGCGACCATGAACCGGTAGGTGGAGGTCTCCCGGGCCAGTGCTGACGCGCTGGCCCACGGATCATCGGTGAACGGAAAGTTCGGCAGCAGGCCGCCGACGAATCCGGCGCTTTCGGAGGCCTTGGCCACGGCCGCCATATGGTCGATGTAGCCGTAGCCGTCGGTCTTGCCATCGCGAATCGCCGGGGCGATGTTGCCCGGACCGATACCGCCCCAGTCGCCGCGATTGTCACGGCGCGGTGTCCGGAGCGTGGCGTAGTCGCCGCGCATGCCGATGCGCCAGTAGATGTCAATGCTCATGGTTTCTTCCTCTTCGACATTTAGGCAAGGACGCGTGAGTTGCGGTCGGCGCGGTAGAGCAGATGTTCGGCGTTGCGATGCAGCTCTTCGAGGTGCGGAACGCCGGACAGCACAAACACCTCAACCCCGGAATCCGACAACTCCGAAATCCGCTGCGCCACCGCCTCGTAGCTGCCCACCAACCCGACCGAAGCACGATGCCCAAGGTGTTGGAATCCGGTGAAGGTGAGATCGTCGATCCGACCGGACTCCAGATCGCGTTCCGCGTGATCCGGGAAAGCCTCACCCCACTGGCGCCGCAACCGGGCCCAGGCTTCGCCTGCATTCACCCGGGCGATGACCGGAAGACGCAGGCCGGCCCGGACCACACGGCCGAAAGCGTGGGCACGCTCGGACAGTTCGGTGACAGGTGGGGGGCTGGCATCGGGCGGCAGTTCGAACAGGTGGACATCGCCGTGCCTGCCCGACAAGTCCAGGGCAGCCTCGGAAGCGCCCGAGATATAGACGGTGGGGAATCGGTGCCCGTCCACCGCTTCGTCGAGTCCGCCGTCGATCACGTCGTAGAACCGCCCCGCATGGTTGAACTCGCCGCCCGCAGACCCGCCGCCGCGCGTGCCGGCGCCGGTCCACACACCTTTGGCGACGGCGAGGAACTCGTCGGCACGCCGGTATTTGTCCGGCGTGGACAACCCGTCGCCGCGGCTACGATCGTCGGCGTCCGTGGTGTCGACGATCAGATGCCAGTCGAGCCGGTCACCGGAGAGCCGCTGCAGGGTGGCCGACAGCTTTGTGGCGTAGACGGGGGTACCGAAACCGGGATGGAACTCCACACCGACCCGGGTGTGGCGGGTGTGGCGCAGGGCGTTTCCGGCGACGATCCACGACTCCTCCCCACCCGGGTCATACGGGGCGATCAGGCCGTCGTAGCCGGTGATCTCGACCGCCGCGATGATCTGGTCCAGCGCGTCGAACGGGCCGAATCGCCCCGGCCTGATGTCGGTGGCGACGGCCGATGACGGGCCGGGCCCCCAACCGCCCCGATGCCGCGGTGCGGCCCCGACGTGTCGGCTGTCACCACGTGTCGGCAGCTCCCAGGCGAAGTCGACCATCAGCTGTCCTCCCGTGCCGCCGCGCGGTCGCGGGCCACCTCGGCGCGCGCCAGTTCCAGGGGTTCGCGGGCCACCCAGGACTCGATATCGAAGTCGCCGGGTAAGAAACCGTGGGTGTACAAGAACTGCTTTTGAATCCCGATCAACTCGACTCGCTCGTCGCTCAACGACGGATGCAGCGCGGTGTGGAACCGATCGCCGTACGCCGCCGCCACTCCATGCGGCCCAGAGAACGTTTCGCGTGCCAGCACCTCGCGCACGGAATCCAGGTTGGTCGCCGACCAGTCAGCGGCGCGCAGGCTCTCGGCTAGGAAGCCGACCACGGCTTCGGGTCGTTGTTCGAGCAGGTCGGCGTGCACGGTGATTGGGCGCGGTGTTCCGTTGTTGACCCGCAGCCGTTTGGATTCGGTTCGGTCGAGATCGACGAGCACGCGAAGGTTGTGCTCGGTGGCCACCTCGGCGGCCCGGGCGCCTTTCACGTAGATGGCGTCGACCGTGCCGTCGAGCAACTCGGCGACGCCGAAGCTCGTCGCCCGGATACGGTCGGCCGCGTCGGTGCGTACCTGCGGGTCGGCGTCGACCGCAGTCTCGCGGACCACGACGTCGGCGAACGTCAGACCTGCGATCCGCAGCGCCGACGCGAACCCGTGTAACGCCATCGCCCGCGGGAAGCTGCGCGGTTGATCGGCCGCCCAGCCCGGGATTCCGATTCGTCGGCCTTTGAGCTCAGCTGGACTGCCGATCGGCGAGTTTCCTGCCACCAGAATTCGTTGCGACTCATCGATCCAGGTCAGCCCGATCAGCCGAGTGGGCGACCCGGACGCGCGGGCGGCGAGGGCAGGCACGTTGCCGCCCTCGCGAATCAGCCCGGGTAGTCGGTGGTCGTAGTGGTGCGCCGCGATGGGCGGCGCGGCGTCTTGCAGGATGGCGAAACCCAGGTCCAGTTGCGCGGCCCGCCGCGCCAGCCAGCCCAGGCTGTGGGCCAGTCCACTGGCGGTTGGAACGGGGCAACGGGTGTACCACAACGTGTCGAGCGCGGTCTCGGTCTGCGGCTGTGATGATGCGGCGGCGACGGTCATGACGAATTCCCTATCTGTGTCAGTGGGGGACAACCGGGTCAGGCGGTGATGGCGGCTCGGTGCGGCCGACACCGAGTTCGCTGAGGAACGCGGCGCGGTACCGAAGTGAACGTGGATCTGTCCGGTCGCGGGGCCGGGGCAAGTCGATGTCCGCGTCGACCCGAAACGTTCCGTCGGAGAGGATGAGGACGCGGTCAGCCAGTCGGACGGCCTCATCGACGTCGTGGGTCACCAACAACACCGCGGGACGGTGCCGCGCCACCAAGTCGCCCACCAGGTCCTGCATCTGCAGCCGGGTGAGGGCATCGAGCGCCGCGAACGGTTCGTCGAGCAACAGCAGTTCAGGTTCGCGGACCAGGGCCCGGGCCAGTGCAACACGTTGTGCCTCACCGCCACTGAGTGTCGCCGGCCAAGAATGCTCTTTGTCCACGAGGTTAACCTCGGCTAAGGCCTGTCGTCCGCGCTGCTTGGTCAGCTTGCCGCGCCGCTGACCGATCGTGACGTTCGCCAGGATTCGCTTCGACGGGATGAGCCGCGGCTCCTGGTAGACCGTGGTGCGCTCAGCCGGCACGAGTATCTCCCCAGAATCGGGTCTTTCCAGACCGGTCAGCAGCCGCAGCAATGTGGTTTTGCCGGTACCACTGGGCCCGAGCAGGACGACGAACTCACCGCTGCGGATCGTCAAATCGATTTCGTCGAGAACCACCTTGCGGCCGAAGCTCTTCGCCACCTGCGACAGGGATACGGCAACGGGCTGGCCGACGCGTCTGTCCCGAGCGCTGTCCGGTGTGGGCTGGCGATCGAGTAGTGGCGGCAGCGGGGTTTCGATACCGTTCATCGGATGGCAACCCCTTGGCGCCAGGGCATCGAAAACCTTTCGAGCAGTCGAACGACGGCATCGAAGATTAGGCCGAGCAGGGCGTAGAGCACGACACACAGCACCATGTAGTCGGTACGGTTGTACTCCTGCGCGAGCGAGACCAGATAGCCGATACCTTTCCTGGTGCCCACCTGCTCGGCCGCGATCAGGGCGGTGATCGAGATGGACAGGCAGATGCGCAGGGCCATGAGGATTCCCGGCAAGGCCGACGGGATAATGGCACCGAAAATGAGCCGCCACCCCGCCAACCCGAAACTCTGGGCGGCCTCGATCATCTTACGGTCGACGTTGCGAACCCCGAGGTAGCTGTAACCGTACATCGGAGAAACCGTGGCGACGGCGATCAACAGCACCTTGAACGTCTCGTCGATCCCGAACCAGGCGATGAATAGCGGGACCAACGCAAGGAAGGGGATCGCGCGGTTGATCTGCATGGTGGCGTCGATCAGCTCTTCGCCCAGCGTGTAGAGCCCCGACAGCACACCGAGAATCAAACCGACGCTTACCCCGAGCGCCACCCCGAGGATCACGCGCTGCAACGAGGCGACGGTGAAGTCGACGAGTTGGCCGGCCTGATAGAGCTCGACGATGGCGTTCCACACCGCGGCTGGCCCGGCGAGGACCTGCGGTGATATGGCGCCGGTCGCCGAGCCTATCCACCACACGGCGACCAGCGCGGCCGGAACCGAAATACGCACCGGAAGGGTGGACCAGAGTCGGCGCGTGCGCGGCCTGCGGTGCTGCGGTGTCACCAGACGCAACTCGGCCGGGCCGGTCACTGACGTGTTCGGCACGGGAGAAGTCGGTACTGTCATTTCTGGCCGCTCTGGTATTTCTGGACCTGCGCCGCGAGATCGAAAAAGATGTCGTCGGCCGTGATCGGCTGCGGGATCACTCCGGCAGCCACGAACAACGCGGATACCGATTCCAAATCCCGGGCATCTTGTTCGGTTGGTTCGTGGAAGGGCGTTGTCTGTGCGGCAAGCCGCAATGCCCGCTGCAAGCGTTGCCCCTTCAGCGCGCGGGGCCCGGATTTTTCGAACACGTTCTGGAAGCCTTCGGGGTTGGCGCGCTGTTGATCGGTGAGCCGTTTCAGGGTTTCGAGATATTGCTGGGCGACGTCTGGCCGTTGTTGCAGGACCGTGGTGCGGAATGCGACGATTCTGCTGTCAACTGATCCGATACTCTCCTCGGTTGCGATCTCGACGGCACCGTTTGCCTTCGCCTCCTGGTAGGGATCCAGAAATGACGCCCACGCCTCAACCTGCCCGGTGGAGAAGGCGGACGTCGCATCCGCCTGCTGCAGCGGCACACGTTCGACTTTGTCGAACGGTATATTGGCCTGCCGCAACGCTTTCAGGGTGATGTACTCACCTTTTCCCGCCGGATTAACGGCGATCCGCTTGCCGATCAGCCCGCTCACCGAGGTGATGCCGGAGGTCTTGGTGACCAGGATGCCGTTCTGGTCCTTGCCGACCGGGTCTGCGACACCGACGATCTTGACGCCCACATCTTTTGACAGCGCACCCACAACCGGGCTGTAGGCGCCTTCGGATGCGTCGAGTTGGCCGGCATTGAACAGTTTGAGGTTGGAGGAGAAGCCGGGAGTCGTCCTGACCCATTCGACTTTCGCGTGCAACGGGGCGAGATCGTGGTCGAAGGTGCCGTCGCGTTTACCGACCGCCCCCGGCCCGGCGTTACCCGGGTCGGCGACCCGAAGCACAAAGGGTTGGCCGGCGCTGCTTGATTGCGTGCCCCCACCGCACGCGGCAGCGAACGGTAACAACAATATGGCTGTGAATAGTGCGGCGCGGCGAAAGATCACGGATCGTGACATGGGGACTCCTGTTCCACGGCCGAAATCCGCGGCCGTTGTTCATGATAGGTCTGTCGGCTGACGTCGCCGAGTAATCAGCTTTCATATATTGGAAAGGTTGACAGCGGCGGGTTCATGTGATGTCGATGCCGAATAGCCTTGCCACAGACTGTAATACAGACCGCCCGCGGCGATTAATTCGCGGTGACCACCTACCTCGGCCACCCGGCCGGAGCGCATCACGACGATCTGATCAGCACGGGCGGCGGTTATGAGGCGATGCGCGACCAGCAGGGTGGTGCGACGATGAGTTATCGCATCGAGCGCCGCCTGAACCCGGCGTTCGGTCGCCAGGTCGATGTTCGCGGTGGCCTCGTCGAGGACCAGCACCTGGGGTTCAATTAGTTCAGCGCGCGCCAGACAGACCAACTGCTCCTGGCCGGCAGACAACATGGAGCGGCCGCCGCCCACCGGGGTGTCGTAGCCGAGCGGGAGATCGGTGATCATGTCGTGCGCACCGACAGCGCGTGCCGCGCGCTCGATTTCAGGTGCCGTGGCGTCGGGTCGGCCGAAGGCAATGTTCGTGGCGATGGTGCCGCTGAACAGATACGGATCTTGGGGCACGTAGCCGATCTGGCGGCGGAACGCGGCAAGGTCGAGGTCGTCAATGGGGGTACCGCCGAGGCGGATCGTTCCCCTGCTTGGACGATAGAAACGCAGCAGCAACTTGGCCACGGTGCTCTTGCCCGCACCCGTGGTGCCGACCAAGGCGACAGTCTGGCCGTCGGCGATCCGCAGGGTCACCGAGTCGAGTGCGGGGGCACGGTTCGGCCGGTAGCCGAACGTGACGTCGTCGAAGACGATCTCGGCGGAGCTCATCCGTGATGGCGGAGACATGACCGACTGGGCCGGGCAGGAGTCGACATCGGTTCGCAGGAAGTCGGTCATGCGGGCGGTGGCGACCTTGGCTTGGAACCATAAATCCAGGACGAGCGAGAGTTGCTGCAGGGGGGTGAAGAACTGGTCGACGTAGAGCAGCGTTGCCACCAGTACACCGGTGGTGAGGGAGCCGGCGTCGATCAACCGCCCCGCGACGAGCAGGATGAGGGTCTTGGCGGCGATCGCCAGCAGGTTCATGAACGGAAAGAACAGCGAGATGTAAAGCCCGGTCCGACGACGGGAGTCCCGATACCTGATGGACTGTCGGGCGAAGGCTTGACTGAGATGGCCTTCGGCGGCATACGACTGGGTGATCCTGATCCGCCCGAGGTGTTCGGTCAGCAGTGCAGTCACCGCCGCAATCTTGGACCGGGCCTGCAGGTATCCGGCTTGTGAGCCGCGCATAAAGACGCGGGAAGCCAACGCGAGTACCGGCATGAGCGCAAGCATGGCGAGCGCCAAGCGCCAGTCCAGGGTGACCAGCACCACCAATACCCCGGCGCACGTGGCGACACTGACGACGGAGTTGACCAAGCCTTGCTGCAGCAGCTGATTGATCGCATCGACATCGCCGGTCAACCTGGTGATGACGTTGCCGGTCGAATGGCGATCGAAGTAGTCGATCGGTAACCGCTGCAAATGGCCGAACAGTCGGCACCGCAGGGCGAACAGGACTCGTTCGGAGACATGCGCCGACCGGAACAACAGGATGCGGGAGTTGATCCACGAGAGCACCTGCACCAGGCACAGCGCCGCGCAAGTCCACCAGAACACGGATTCGACGTGCACGGTGATGCCGTGGTCGATGCCGAACCGGAAGGCAATCGGTGCCATCAGTGTGGTTAGCGCATCAACGGGCACCAGTGCGGCGCACACTGCGATGGCCGGCACGAAGTGGCGCAGTGAGCGGAACGCGAACGGGCGTGGATCGGCGAGAGGGTGGTCGGGCGTTGTGTTCGGATCGTCGCCGACACCGGGTCGATCAGTGAGCGGCGGAAGAGTCAGTACCGCTCGCCGCAGCGTCGGATCGATATGTCGGATCTGCTCGCCACTCATCGTTGAATCCAGCCCGATGCGGCTGAGCAATTCGGTATCGAGCGTCGATTGCTCGAGAACGGGCCGGCGGCGGGTCGTCGCGGCGGTGACGGGGCAGGCCGAGCGATCCTGCGCGGCAGCGATCAAATCAGCGACAAAGGCGGAACTTGCGGTGACGGCCGCGGCTGGCCCGTCGTGGGTGATTCGGCCCGACTCCATGACGATGATGTGGTCGGCGAGTTCCAACGTCGAGGGACGATGTGCGATCAGAATTGTGGTCCGGCCGGCCATGAGGTGCTGCAGGCTATCGAATATGGCGCGTTCGGTGCGCGTGTCGACGGCCGAGGTGGCGTCGTCGAGGATCAGGACCGCCGGGTTGGCGAGGAATGCCCGGGCCAGCGCGATCCGCTGACGCTGCCCGCCGGACAGTGCGATCCCGTTGGGTCCGGTTTCGGTGCTGTATCCCTGCGGCAGACCGCTGATGAACTCGTGTGCGCACGCCGCCGTTGCGGCCTGCAGCACTTCGGCGTCGGTTGCGTCGGGCCGCCCGAGCGTGATGTTGTCGCGGACCGTCCCAGTGAACAGCAGGCTGTCGTTGAAAACCATGGTGACCGCGGCGCGTATCGAATCCAGCGACGCGTCCTTCAGATCGGTTCCGCCGATCCGCACGCCGCCTTGGTCCGGATCGTAGAACCGGCTGATCAACATCCCCAGCATCGTCTTGCCCGAACCGGATGGCCCGACCACCGCTACCCGTCGACCGGGCGGGATCCGGGTGGAGACACAGCGCAGCACTCGGGTGCCGTCCACGGTCAGATCGGCATGGTCGACCTCCACCAGGCCATGGGGATTCGGTAGCGGGCAGTCCGACGAGGTCAGGGTGGGCCTGGTGTCCAGCAGCGTGAAGACGCGGTGAGCGCCGGACCGTGCGAGCTGCGTGGTCGACACCATGGCGGCGAGCAGGCGTGTGGGGGCGGCGAACTGCAGAACGTACGACGCGAACGCTAAGAACACCCCTAGCGAAATGTGGTGTTGTAGAGCAAGCCACCCTCCGAATGCCAGTACGCCCAACTGGGTGAAACCGGGGACCGCGGTCATCGCGGCACTCCAGCGCGCCGAGATTCGCGCGCACCGGACTCGTGACGCGAAGAGCGTCGTGACCCGATCGGTGAATCGAGCCAGCTGATGCTCTTCGCGAGCAAATGCCCGCACCAGACGCAAGCCGCTGACTTCTTCTTCAACTGCGCTGGAAACCTGGCCGAGCTGCACTTGGTCGGAAAAGGACGCGGGATACAGATCTCGGCGCAGTCGCCATGTCACGTAGGCGAGGATCACCACGCTGAAGGCGATGATCACGAACAGTAGTGGCGACAGCGACGCCATCACGATGAGCCCGACGAGCAGCAGGGTGATGTTTGCGACGAACAACGGAACTTGGGCGATGAATACTTGAATGAGGTTGAGATCGGCGATGGTTCGCGAGACCACATCGCCGGTGGCGAGGTCGCGATAGCGCCGCGCATCAAGCGTGTGGAGGTGGCGGTGGACGGCGACGCGCAGGTCGTGTTGGACGTCGACGGCGACGCGGCTGCCCAAATAGCGGCGGCTGGCATGCGCGGCAAACCCCACCACCCCGATGCTGCAGAGCACCGAGATCCAGCGGAGAAGGTGTGCTGATCCGCTGCCGACCGCCTCGTCGACGATCACCTGCTGCACGAGCGGCACAACCGCCAGTAGGCCTTGGCCCACGATCGCGAGCAGCAGCGACAACGCAACCTGCCCTCGATACCGTCGCGACCACTGCCAAAGCCTCCGCAGCCAACCGACGTCTGTTCTGTCCGCCACATCACCCTTTCGTTCGGCGGCGTGCCGCTTCGTCGTCTATTTACTGCCGCCACCGCTTGGCGTGAGTTGGTGTGGGCAGTACGCCCTCGCCGCGATCGCGGCGAACTGGGCCGCGCCGTCGGTGGTGAGTGCGGGATTGGTGGATTTGAGGTCCTTGAGGAGTTCAAGACCCGATTCGCCGTTACCGATCAATCCGCACACCGCTCTGGCAGCCGAGATGGCTTGGTCCTCGTTGTTGTAGGAGATGCCCGCTTGTCGCAGAGAACTGAGGAAACCCGCGTTGTCCACGGCGGCAGCCTCTTCAGCGTCGGGCTCGCCGTACGCGGGCACCGCGAGACCGATCATCGTGATAGCGCTGAGCAGCGCGAGCAGTGGTTTCACGGGTCCTCACTTCCTGTGTCGCATCGTGGTGGTTACTGGTGGGCGGGTGCAGCCTTGTCGCCGGCGGATAGATGCACGGTGTGGATGCCGGGTTTTAGCGACAGTTCCGCGAGCACCTTCTCAAGATCGGCCGGATCGGCATGCCAGTGTTGAACCGCGTTGGGCTGTTCGGTCAGCTGCGCGATGACCTCATCAAGCCTGACCGGCTCGCCGTTCTGCTGGCCGGCTGTCGTGCGTCCCAGGATGCGGGTTCCGCTGATGACCCGTGGAGCCGAACCGCCGACAGCGCCTCCGGTCAAACTGCCCAGGGACATCGGAGTCAGCAGGTTTGCCGGGAGATCGGCCATGGGCGCTGCGGCCAGGCTGGTCCCTGGCAACATGGTGGACGCCAATCTGATCGCCGGGGTCGCCGTTGCCCAGCCCGGCGGTACCGACAACCGCCCGACGACGGATGCTTCCCCCACGCCGGCCGATACGGCCTTGGCCAGGCCGGCGGAGCCCGCAAGTCGCGCGCCTCCGAGTCCAGCGCCCAGTGAGGATTTCGGGATCGCGGCAGCGGCCGGCAGGTGATAGAACGTCTTGAACTGTCCGATGCCGAAGTTGATAGTGCCCCCGACCGTGTTCGTCCAAATCGCGTTCTTACCAACGGTTCCCGCGAAGGTGTTCACCTGCTCCCACAGCGATGACGCCCAGGATATTCCGGTCATGCTGCCGATCATGTTCTCCCACGCCTTGGTGTACTGCGTGCCGAGGGAGGCAAGGTCTTTCAGCAGGTCCGGGACGATGCCGAAGATGTCTTCGATGCCGCCCAGCGATGAGGCCGACTGCGTGGTGGCCGCCGCCGAGGCGGTTGAGTCATTGGTGGTCTGTGGCGCAGCGCTAAACGGTGTCACCTTGGTGGCCGCCGATGACGATCCGGCATAGCCGAACATCGCCACGGCGTCTTGTGCCCACATCTGCCCGTACTGGGCCTCGGTGGCTGCGATCGCCGAGGAATTCTGCCCAAAAATGTTGGACGCCAACAACGATGCCAGCTGGCTGCGGTTGGCCGCGATCGTCGGTGGAGGCACGGTGGCCGCCAGCGCCGTCTCGTAGGCACTGGCCGCCGCCCTGGCCTGGGTGGCGGCTTGGGTGGCTTGGGTTGCGGTGGTTGATATCCACGACACGTACGGTGCGGCCGCCGCCGCCATGGACTCCGCTGCCGGGCCCTGCCACGACCCGCTGATCAGTACCGACACCACCTTCTCGTAGGAGGCTGCCGCTATGTGCAATTCGGCGGCCAGCGCATCCCAGGCTGTTGCGGCATCGAGCAGCGTGCCCGCGCCAGGACCCGAATACATCCGGCCGGAGGTGATCTCCGGTGGCAGCGCGCCAAAATCCCCGAAACTCACTACTACGTCCCTCCTAAGCCGCGGTTGCCGATAGTCATTCCGCGATGGGCGGTGGCACGACGATGATGGTGGCGGTGGTAGGGGAGGCCTTGGTGACCACGCCACCAGTGATGCGGGCGGCGACACCACCGACGGCGCGTCCCGCGGTTGCGCCGAAAGCGCGGCCGGCCAGGCTCGATGCCGCCATCTCGCTGAACAATGCTTCTTGGCCCTCGGCGGCGATCGCCGGGGCGGCGTCAAGACCGGCGCTCGCCGACACCTTGGCCATCGTTTGGACCGCTGGGGTGGCGGCGGCCCAGTTGGTCGGCACCGACAGCGATCCCACCAGGCCGGCGCGGCTCATCGCTCCCGAAACTGCCCCGCCACCCAGGCCCGCCGGCTGCAGCGCAGGCGCTCCGGAAAGCTCGGCCGATGCTAGCGGTCCCAAGGCCCCGGTGACCGTTTTTGCGGTAAGTGTGGACGGCACACTTTGCACGGCTCCACCCAGGCCCGGGATCATGCTACTAATCGACCACCAGGTCCTGAAAAAGTTTCCCGCGATCCCGATCGGCGTGTATGGCCCTGCGACAGTGTTGATTATGGAGCTGAGGCTTGACAGGCTGGACTCAAGATCCGATTCCAATGCCGAGATCAACGATTCCAATGGCGACGAGGCCGAGGTTGACGTCGCGTTCGTGGTGAGGCTTTGCAGTGTGTTCGGCACCTGCGAGATCAGCTGCGACAGCTGCGTCTGCACATTCGAGCTAGCCGAGGTGCCGGTCGCTTGGGCGACCGCGACCGACTGAGTTTCGACCCCGCTGTCGTTGGTGGTTTGCGGCGGTGAGGTGAACGGCGTCAACTGGGTCGCCGCCGCCGCAGCATCGGCGTAGCCGAACATGGCGGCGGCATCCTGGGCCCACATCTCGGCGTAGTGGGCCTCGGTGGCCGCGATCGCCGGGGTGTTCTGCCCGAGAATATTGGTCGCCACCAGCGTCGCCAACAGGCTGCGATTGGCCGCGATCACCGGTGGCGGCACTGTCGCCGCAAACGCGGCCTCGTAGGCGCCGGCCGCCGCCTTGGCCTGGAGCGCCGTTTGTTCGGCCTGCGCGGCGGTGCCGACCATCCAGGACGCATAGGGAGCGGCCGCGCCCGCCATCGCCGCCGACGAGGGACCCACCCATTGGCTGGTCAAGGCGGAGAGCACCGACCCGTACGACGCGGCAGTGGAATACAGCTCGGTAGCCAATCCGTCCCAGGCGCTTGCTGCGGCCAGCATCGGCCCCGACCCCGGGCCGGAATACATTTTGGCCGAGTTCACTTCCGGCGGCAATGTCGCAAAGTCCATTTCATCTAACCTTTTAATTGCATGTCTGCTGTGATCACAGTTCGCGGCCTTGCCGGTGTCGTTGGCGGCAGACGCAGATGTTCACGCGGCTGCTACGCCACCTGCGGTACCGACGAATTCCATTGGCAGGCAGGAGGTGGCTGCGGTTCGAGGCGCAGTGCGTGTATGTGTTGGTGCCTTAACCGCGCCGTGAGTGTCCGCGGCTGCGGTACGACTAACAGATCGGGGTCAACGCAATGCCAAGACCCGGACAGCGGGTGTTGCAGTTAGTACCGCTGCGGCCGGGCTGCCGTCGCGATTGCGGCGCAGCCCAATCGGCGCCGGTGACCCGCACTTGACCACGCGCCCCGGTAGGCTGCCGACGTTCACTCACATCTCGGAATCTATCGGGTTGCTGCTGCAGAAGCTGCACAGTCTGGCTACAGGAAATGGATAGCAAAACCGCCCTAGTCGGCGCGACCTTCCCCGTGTATTGGTGGTCGATCCTGTTCCAACTGGCCTGCAGCTGAACCATACCCGGATTTGTGGCCGCGTTGCGCATCCTTGGGAAGGTTTTCTCGAGTGGGCCCTGATCTCGGGCCGTGGGACGTCGACGGTGATGGCCTAGGCGCGCACCGAATGACCGGCGCAGCGTACACCGCGCCGGTCTTTCTCAGGGATGCTCAGGTCCGGTTTTCGCCGTGGTACATCCAGTCGTCGAGCGAGAAATCGCGCTTCAGGTTCCCCTGATCAGCGAGGAATTTCTTCGTGCCCTTAAGCAGCGACAATCCTGCGTCCGGAAACGGCTCTTCGGCGAAGCTGTCCGGGTTCGCCGCTGCGCGGACCGCATCCGCTGGTGCCTTCGAATTGCCGATCTCGAAGTTCAGATAGTCGGTCCAGTGCGTCCTGGCATATCGGGCGGACTCTGCCTCTAGCCGCTGCCAGGCCGCACCGAATTCGGGATGCGCCGACAGGAATTCCGCACTGGACACCGTCAGGCTCGTGCCGGCGAGTCCGATATGGTCGCGACGCACCGAATCGACCAAATGGAATCCCTTGCGCTGGAACGTTTGCAACGAAGCAGCAGGCAGCGTGTCGGGGACCGCCGCGGCGTCGATGTCACCGGAACTGAGCGGCGCCTCCTGATCCTGGGTATACAGGTGGATCAGCGTGGCGGAGATGTTGCGCTCCTGCAGCGCCCCTTGCAGATAGCGGTCGATGTAGGAGCCCTTCTGCACGGCGATGCGTTTACCCGACAGGTCGGCGAGCGATCTGATCGACGGGGCTTTGGCCACCACACCCGCATCGAGGTTGAACCGGTTGATGGCGAGCAACCGGGTGTTGAGTCCACTGCCCCGGGCGACCAGCGCCGGCGTGTCCCCATAGCTGGCGACATCGAGGCGTCCGCCGATCAACGCCTGGTTGAGGTCTGGCCCGTTGGGAAAGCTGAACACCTCGACCGAGTTGACTCCCAACGGTTTCAACGCCTTGATGAGCTCGCCACGTTGATTGGCCAGCCCGATCGGGCCGGTGAGGATGTTGCCGGATCCGATCAAGCCGATACGGAGGGTGTCGATCGGGCCGCGACTGACGGTGCCGCGATGATCGTCTCCGCATCCGCTCACCGTGATCAGGATGGCCAACCCGATCAGCAACCCGGCGAGCCGGCCGCCATGGTGGCGCCTGACGGCGGTCGAAAACATGGGCCTCTCCTCAGTGCGGTGCGCTGCGGGTGTCGACACGGGGCGGCGGGTCACCCTGCGGCAGTTCGGGTCCGACCGCGGTGCGGCTACCCGGCTGCCGGCCTTTCCCCCATCCGATGCGGGCCCGGTAGCTTCCGATCACGCCGTTGGGTGGCTGGTAGTTGTCGAGCTGCAGTGGGGCGGACTCGGGACTGACATAGAGCGCGTCGGTCGGGCAGTACGCCTCGCACATGAAACAGGTTTGGCAGTCCGACTGCCGCGCAATGAGGGGTATCCCGCTCGCTGTGCTGTCGAATACGTTGGTCGGGCAGGCCTCGACACATTTATCGCATCCTATGCATGCCTCGGCGATGACGATCTCGATCATGCGGCGCCGGGCTTCACCGGTGTCGACCACGACGAGGCCGGCGCGCGTCGAACCCACACCCGGTCGAGACCGCCGGCGTGCAGATGCTCCCGCTGGGAGTCGTCCTGGTACGGGTAGTCGTCCCGCTTGCTCATCCCGCGCGACTCGGTACGGGTCAATGCCGACGAGTAGATCCACCGTCCCACGGCGGTGATGGCGGCGGCTTGACGGGCCAGCAGCCGGCCGGCCTGGTCCCGAGCCCCGAACCCGCTGTCGGCGAGTACGTTCCACACGTCGTCGAGTTGCCCCAGCGCGACCCGCATTCGATCGCCATGGCGCAGGTAGTTCTTCTCGAACGGCAGCAGTTGCCGCTGAGCGGTGCGCACCACCTCGTCAGGACCCGGTGCGCCAGATCCGTTGCCTAACCCGACCCGGCCGGCGCCGTGCAGTTCGTGGGCCGCGCGACGGCCTGAGGCCAGGGCGTGGCGGGCCGCGGCGGTGCCGGCAAAGGTGCCCGACGACATCGCCCAGGCGGAGTTGTGGCTGCCGCCACCGGTGAAGCCGCCACAGATCCGTTCCCGGGTGGCCGCATCACCGGCAGCGTAGAGTCCCTGGATCCCGGTCGAGCAGTGATCGTCGACCAGGTTGATGCCGCCGGTGCCGCGCACGGTGCCTTCGGCGAGGAGGTCCACCTCGAATCGTTGGGTGAACGGGTCGATGCCGCGGCGGTCGAACGGCAGGAAGAAATTGGGCTGTCCCCGGCGCATCTGTGCGGCCACTGCCGCGTCGGCGCGGTCGATTTGGGCGTACACCTTCTCGTTTAACAGGGTCCGTGCAATCACGGACCGTCCCTTGCGCGATCCGGCGCCCTCCACGACGCGGCCGTCGGCGTGGTAAAAGGTGGCGTAGGCGTAGTACGCGGTCTTGGTGATAGTTGTCCCCTTGGGTGCGATCGCGTAGGCGTTGGCGAACTCCATCCCGGAGAAGTGGGCACCGACCTCGGCCGCCATCAGCGCGCCATCGCCGGTATCGACGTTGGTGCCGAGGGCTCCGGACAAAAACGCGCAGCCGCCGGTCGCCAGCACCACCGCGGCGGCGGTGATCCGGTAGTTCTGGCCGGACTGGCGCTGATATCCGGCCGCACCGCCGACGGAACCGTCGGAGGCGACGAGCAGTTCCAGTGCCGGTGCGTGGTCGAGGATCCGGACGCCGCGACGCTGCACCCAGGCCCGCATCCGCCGCATATATTCCGGTCCCTGCACCCCCGTGCGGATCGGCTCGCCGGTCGTGGCGTCGATGGGGAACGGGTACCGGCCTTCGGCGCCCAGCCGGTGCATATTCGTATAGGTTTGGTCCAGCACGCGATCCATCCACGCGTGGTCGGCGAGGTTGCCGCCGAGCGTCTCCCGGCTCGCCTTGGCGGCGGCCCGCTTGGCCGGGTCAGGGGCGATGTACCACACCCCGGTGCCGGCGGAGGCGCTGGCACCGGACGTCCCGCAGTAGCCCTTGTCCACCATGATCACATCGGCCCCGTTATCCCGCGCGCCGATGGCGGCCCATGCGGCCGCCGGTCCTCCACCGATGATCAAGACGTCGGTGCTTAGGGCGAGTTCGTCGGTCATGTGAATGCTCTTTCCTGGTCGCGGGTCAGTCAGCCACAGGTGCTTGCGGTGATTGGTGGGGCTGCTCGCCGACCCCCAGCATTGACAGCAGCCGCATGCGGAGGGCGACGAAGTGGGCGTCGGTGACCGACCGTGGTCGGTCGATGCCGACCCGGGTTTCCTCGGCGATGCGGCCGTCGCGCAGGATCAGGACACGCCCGGCGAGCAGCAGGGCCTCTTCGACGTCATGGGTCACCAGCAAGGTCGTCGTCTGGTGTCGTTGCCAGAGCCGGGCCACCAGGGCTTGGGCATGGATTCTGGTGAGCGCGTCCAGCGCACCGAACGGTTCATCGAGAAGCAGCAGTTCGGGTTCACGCACCAGCGCGCGGGCCAACGCCACGCGTTGCGACTCTCCGCCGGATAGCGTTGTCGGCCAGGCGTCGGCCTTGGCGGCCAGCCCTACCTCGTCGAGTGCGGCGAGGGCTCGTTCATGGGGACGCTCGCCGCGCAATCCCAGGGCAACGTTGCGCCACACCGACGTCCAGGGCAGCAGGCGATGCTCCTGGAACACGATCGCGGTGGCGGTAGACGCCTCGATGGTGCCCGTGAAACCGGCGTCGAGACCGCCGATACCGCGCAAAAGTGTGCTCTTTCCTGATCCGCTGGCCCCGAGCAGCGCGACGAACTCCCCGGGCTCGAGGACGAGGTGCACGTCGTGGAGGACCTGGCGGTCGTCAAACCGACGGCCAGCGCCGACCACCCGCACCGGTGTGCCGCCACGCTCGGGCCCGCGCACCCGGGGCCGGCCGTCCGGCAGGGATTGTGCGGCGATGCTCATTGCCCCTCGAATCCGTTGCGCCAGGAAAGGAACCGCTTGTCCAGCCCACGCACGAACAAGTCGGTGAATAGGCCGAGCACCGCATAGATGACCAGCACCAAGAAAATCTGGTCGGTACGCAGATACTCCTTCGCGTCGTTCATCAGGAACCCCAAGCCAACGGGGGTCGTCTGCATCTCGGCCACGACCAGGACCAGCCAGCCGATACCCAGCGCCTGCCGCAGTCCGACGAGTATCTGCGGCAGCGCCCCGGGCAGCATGACGTAGCGGATCAGCTCCCAGCGAGACAGATCCAGCGACACGGCGGCTTCAACCAGTCGCTGGTCCACACCGCGGATCCCGGAGAGCACGTGCAGATACATCGGAAAAATCGGCGCCACCAGGATGAGCGCTATCTTGAATTTGTCGTCGATGCCGAACCAGATGATGAATACCGGCACCAACGCTACCGCGGGCATCATCCGAAGTGCCTGGACCGGCGCGTTAATGAGATCCTCGGCGACCCGCAGCAGCCCAGCCGCGGCCCCAAGGATGACGCCGACCGTAATCCCGATAGCCAGGCCAAGGGCGACCCGGCGCGTGGAGGCGGCGAGATGGGTCCATAGCTCACCGGTCCGGGCCAGCTCCCATCCCGCGTGGACAACCTCGGTGGGTGCCGGGGTGGTGGTGCCGAGCCAGGACCGGGCGCCCAGTTGCCAAACTACGATAACCACGGCCAGCCCCACCGACTGTCGGAAAGCGCGGCGTACCCGCTGCGGGACGAATGGCCCACCCAGACGGGTAGTCTCGGCGCTGGGCCGGCCCGCTGCGGACTCCTTGGGCGCATCGTCGGCGACCGAGGCACGTGCTCGGGTTCCGGATACTCGATCGAGCCGCAGAGTCACGTTGGATCCTCGCCGGGTTGAAGCAGACAAACTTGAATAAAGTTACGGCCGTGGTGGTCTGGTGCCCATCGTTGTGCTCACGCTGAACCTAGGGGCATGTCTTGTCGAGCCGAAGTTGCGGCGGCGGTCCCGCCCAGTACCTGCCGTCCCACCCGTTTAGTTCCGTGGTTCACTCCGGTTGCGCCTCGGCGGCGATTGTCCGCAACGTGCGCAGGACCAGCCTGATGTTCGGGTCGCGTTGCCGGGCGCTGCGAACGACGGCGCTGATGGTGCGGACACCGAGCTTGACGTCGGGGACGATCAGTCCCGTCAGGCTCGCGGGGACCGACAGTCGCGGCACGATCGCCGAGGCGACCTCGGTCGCGGCCAGATGGCAGATGTTCGGGGGGCCGATCAGGCGGTGTTTGATCTGCGGGGTGAAACCGGCGCTTTCGCCGGCGCGCATCACCGCGACCCCAAGCCCGGAGTCGTGCGGGCCGGTCACCCAGGGCGCATCGGCCAGCGCCGCCAGCCCATGATCGCGGATCGCGTGGTGGGTGTCCGGTGGCGCCAGCAGAACAAGCGGTTCGAACAGCAGCGGATCGGTGGCCAGTCCGCCGGACGACTCCTGCCCGAAGAAGTCGTAGTGGCACGTGATCGCGACGTCGACCTCCCCCTGGCGTAGCAGGCGTAACGCGTCGCGGCTCCGCTCTTGCTGCACCTGCACGCGCAGGTCAGGCTGCTCGAGCCTCAGGCGGCGCACCATGGGTGCGGCCAGTGTCGCAAGGCCCATGTTGAAGGTCGCGACCGCGACCTGTCCCGCGACCCGATCGCGGGTCTCGGCCACCGCGCTCATGGCTTCGTCGACCGCGATCAGGATGCGGCGGACGTGTTCGGCGAGGACTTGGCCGCTGCGGGTGAGTCCCAGCGTCCGCCCGTCTCGACGGAACAAGATCGCCGCGGACTCCTCCTCCAGCATCCGCAGTTGTTGTGACACGGCGGAGCGTGTGATATTGCGGCGCTCCGCGACGGCGGTGACCGTACCCAGGTCGGCGAGATCGCTGAGCAGCATCATGCGACGCAGATCGAGCATCATCTATCGCCTGCGGCCGGTGCCTCAAGCGCCGAGGCCGACGCGTGATCGGCAACGCGACTGCCGTTGGCGGGCATAAGGACTGACGAGGTCATAAGAGATGATGGTGGCACATGACGCGGCTGGCGCGGTTGGATTAGGCCCCGGCCAAATCTGACTGCAACTCGCTGTACTGGCGTTACGGTGTGATTTCTGCAGAAATCAGCGCGGATGAAACTCGGAAGTTATTCCGCCAGCGGACCGCAACGGGTATGGAAGACCTTCTCGGTGCGGTGTCGTGTAGGGCGCTCCCGGACAAAAAGACTAGTCGCCCAGGGTAATCAGATCACTATCGCCGGCGGCGAGGCCACGTAGTGGCCCTCCATGAATGGGTCGCGCCGTGTCGAGTCGATATACGAGGCGCGTAATACGCGCTGCCGCAACGTCAGACGGTTACTTGCGACAAAACATGCTGCGATGGTGAAAAGCCAAGGGGGCGTGGAGGGGGGATTGAGAAGTGAAAACCGCGCTGTGCCGAGGGCTGCGGCTAGATCGCCAAGGTAAAGCTGCGAAATGCACTGGGGCGACGAGGGGGTCGCTCCCGTCATCGATGCCACGATGCGCGAACCAGGCCACATCCTCAGCGTGGCCGGCTAGAGATCACCACTTCCGCCTTGTCCATAGCATGGACACTGGCCTGAGGGCGTCCAAATGCGTTCCTCTGCAAGGATAGTCGACCATCCACCGGACCCATGCTGACGTCCGACTCCTGAACTGTGTCATATCACGAAGAGGTGAGGAGGAGTTCGCGATGAGGATGGCGACAATTACTGTATAACAGGGTAATTCGGTCCAGCACGAGCGCTACTACGCCCGGCGCTTTGCCGCTTCGGCGCTCAGCATGCTGATCCAGCTTGGCTTTGCGCGGCCGCTGTGCATCGGCGCCGTGTCAGTGAAGGGCATCAGGGCGGCGCCAATGATGCCAGGCCGGTCTGCCCGGCTGTCCGCGCAGCTCCATCGGTATCTGTCTCTGTATAGGAAACGCTATTGCCAGGACGCATACGCATAAAACTAGCGGGAAATACCGCTGCCGTCCAGCCGAGGGACCTACGGGTGGCCAATTCGCGCTCCCGCACCGCGTCCGAAAGGCGTCCTCGATGCACGGGCGAATCGGAGTCCTGATCTTTCGAACTACCTGCGCCTGCGGCGTTTCCGGGATGACGGGCACAAACGGGCCGGTCGGGTGCCGCTGCGATCGATTGGCGCAAGCTGCGCAACGAGCCGTTGACGATGCTGGGCGTCGTGGTGCTTGCCGTTCCCGTCTAAACAACTGCGGGACGGGCTGATTCGGTGGCCTGCGAAAGCGTGACCCCTGATCGCCGACGGATGGTTTAACTCAGCGGGAAGTAAATCCACCGCTACCGATTTCGATGAGGTTCGAAGCGCTGCACAGCAGTGAGATCCCCCGTGGAGAACCGCTGCTTCGGGGCGGTGTCAGACACAAGCGACCGTTGACGGGCGTAATGAGCACTCCTACGGTGTCGGCTGAAGGGCTAAGGGGAAATCTCTGAAAATGGGCTACCCGCTTGGATTTCAGTATCAAGACCTGCTCGGTGCGCGGTGTAGAAGCGTGGAGAGCACAAGGAGATATGCGGGTGTCGGACAGGATGCTTAGCCGCCGCGGGGTGCTGCGCGCCGGTGTCGTTGGCCTAGGTGGGCTCGGACTGGGCGCCATACTGGCATCGTGCGGGTCGGACGGTGCGGCGGGCGAGAAGCGGGCCAGGATCGAAGATACCCAGAAGGGGACCGCCGGTGCGGTGATCCGGCCGATCTCCGAGCGGTATGGACTGCTCGATTCGCTGTCGCTGACCTATGTGGCCGGAACAGGACCGGGCGACGTGCAGAACAAGCTGCTGTCCGGCGCGCTGGACAACGCCAGCATGGGCCCGATCGGCGCCGTCGTGGCGAACAACGCGGGCGCCGCGCTGACGGTATTCACTACCGGCCTGAACAATCATGTGCGGTGGCTGGTGCCAGCCAACAGTCCGTACCGAACTCCTGCCGATCTGCGGGGTAAGCGCATCGCGACGCCACCCAACAACAGTGATGCCTACCGCTCGGCGCAGCTGGCCGCGGCCGTCAACGGGATCGAGTTCAACAAGGAATACGAGATCCACCAGGGCGCGGTGTTGGCGGGGCTGGCGCTGTTCGACCGCGGTGACGTCGAAGGCATCGTCACCATTGAGCCCAACGCCACCCGGCTGGTGGCCCGCGGAGCGCGGCAACTGGCCACCGTGGACGAATTGTGGCGGCAAGGCACCGGGCATTCGGAGCCGTTGCTGCTCAACGGGCAGGGGGCGCGGTTGGACTGGGTGAACAGCAACCCCGACCTCGCCGCGGCGCTGCAGAAACTCCGGTTGGATGCCCATCACAAGATCCGCGAGCAGCCGCAGATCCTCGCGGAGCTGGCCGGCTACTACGGAATCCCGCCCACCGAGAAGGAGGCGATCAAGCTCTTGCCGCAGCGGCTGGTCGACATCTATCCGGTCGAGTGGGGCCAGGCCGCGGCAACGAGTATGGACACCCAAATCGCGGCCGCCGTGCAGCACGGTCTGCTGCCAAAGGCGCCGACCGCGCCGGTTTACTCGAAGCTGACCTCATGACCGTCGACATCGAAGCGCCGCCGCCGCAGGCCGTCCGGAAGGCGACGCCGGAACAGCGGGTGCGCCGCGCCCGCCGCGGCTGGCTGGCGACCGTGTGGCCACCCACGCTTTTCGTGGTGCTGCTGGCCGCGGGCTGGCAGATCATGGCCGTTCGACTGAACAGTGTGCTGGTACCTGGTCTGCCCGCGATCGTCGAGGCGTTGGTCAACACCGTGTCGGGAGGGCGCTTCCTGCCGGCCTTGGGGGCCACCCTGCTACGGGTGGCTCTCGGCTTCGCGCTCGCGTTCATCGTGTCGCTCGTTGTCGGGATCGGGATGGGGCGCAACATCAAGGCCCGTCGGTTTTTCGAACCCGCTGTGCTGCTCGGGCTTACCGTGCCAAGTTTGATTTGGGCACTGCTGTGTGTGATCTGGTTCGGCGTCGGTCTGGCGAATCCGGTGATCGCGGTGGCGTTATCGTCGGCGCCGGCGCTGACGCTGAGCGTCTACCAAGGTGTCGCGTCGATGTCCGCGGAACTGGTGGAGATGGCGTACATCTACCGGTTCCCGATGCGGCGCCGGCTGCGCTACCTATGGTTGCCCGCGATCCAGCCGGCGCTGTTTTCCGGCGCCCGAATCGGACTTTCCTTGTCCTGGAAGGTGATTGTGCTGGTCGAGGTCTTCGGGATGTCCAGCGGTGTCGGCTATGAACTCAACAACGATTTCGCCGCACAGGACGTCGCCGGCGTGCTGAGCTGGACGATGCTGTTCGCCTTGGTCATGGCGCTTCTGGAATACGGCGTCCTGCAGGGCCTGGAGCGGTACTTCACCCGCTGGCGGAAGCTCAGCGCGGTATGAGCACAGCGGTGGTGCTGGACTCGGTCGCCAAAAGCTTCGCGACCGAGCACGTCTTCCGGGAGTTCTCGCTGACCGTGCAGAACGGCGAGTTCGTCGCGGTGGTCGGCGCGTCGGGTACCGGCAAGACCACCCTGCTACATCTGGTCGCCGGGCTGGAAAAACCCGATGCTGGCTCGGTACACACGACGGGCGGGCCGCCGCGTCTCGGTGTGGTGTTCCAGCAGCCGCGATTGCTGGACTGGGTATCGGTGCGTAAGAACGTCGAACTCGCCGTGGAGGCGGCCGCCTTAGATACCGGCGAGGTGGACACGATCCTGGAATCGGTCGGGCTCGGTGACTACGCGGACACGTTTCCCTCGCTGCTGTCCGGTGGCCAACGCCAGCGGGTGGCCGTCGCTCGCGCGTTCGCGGTGCGGCCGGACCTGATGCTGCTCGACGAGCCGTTCAGCGCGCTCGACGAGATTACCGGACGCCGTCTGCGTCTCCTGCTGCAGAATTTGTGGCTGCGGCAGCCGCTGTCGGGTCTGCTGGTGACCCACAATCCGCTGGAGGCGGTGCTGCTCGCCGACCGGGTGATTGTGCTGTCCGGCCGCCCAGCCGTCATCACCCAGGAATATGTCATCAACCTGCCCCGGCCCCGCTCGCCGGAAGATCCGGCGCTCTTCGAAGCCAGCCGGCGCATCATCGCCAACCTCATCTGAGTTTCCCAACCCATAGAAAGGTGCATTCATAATGTCGACCCCAATCACCATGGAACTGCTGGCACTGGTGTTTTCGCTGCCGCAACTCGTGGCGAAGGACGAGGGCTACTTCGCCGAGGAGGGCCTCGATGTCACCTTCGTGCCCAAGGAGCAGGCAGCCGTCACCTACCTGGACAACCACGAACTGCTCAGTGCATTCGGCGCCACCAAGTCCCACTTCGAAAGCGGCGAAGCGACCCTGTACCGCGCGTGCGAATGGGGCCAAATTCGCCGATCGCACGACAGCACGATCGGCGGCAGGATCGTGAGCAAGCGCGCCGCGGTCGCCGGTCAGGCCATCGTGGTGGCCCCGGACGCCCCCGAGGTCCATCTTTCGGACCTGGCGAACAAGGACGTTGCGGTCAACTTCCATCACGGCTCGCACTATGTGGCCCTGCAGATGCTGGAAGGGTTCCTGCCGCGGGAGGAGATCAAGGTGGTCCACCTCGGCGGGCCACAACTACGATTCGAGGCGCTGCGTGACGGACGCATTGCGGCCGCGGCGTTGATGGAGCCATGGGTGACCCTCGCGGAGAAGCAGGGCTACAAGGTGTTGTCCGAGGCGTTCTACATCGGATCCGAGGTGGCCAGCCCTGACCTTGACACCGAGACCTATGAGGCGATCGGCCGCGCGGTGAACCGGGCCGTGGTCAAGCTCAACGAGGATCTACGCCCCTACCTGCACCACCTGATCGCTGAAGTCCCACCGGAGCTCGGCGAACTGCACCCCGACGACTTCCCGCTGGGCCGGTTCCGATTCGTGCCCCAGGAGCCTTACCCGCAAGACCAGTTCCAGCGCACCTACGATTGGATGGTCGGCTGGGGGCTGATCCAGGACGACTCCCGCTTCAACCAGATCGTCAGTAACCTGATCACCACCTGACGGGGTGACTGCCTCTTCCGAGGCCACGTCCACAGGCGTCCACGCGCGGGTATGGCCGGTGTATGCCGGCGGGTTCCTGGGCCCGTTCGGCAGCACCATGGTCACTCCGATGATCCACGAGGTTGCCCGCGGGCTTGGCGGCACGGAGCAAGCCGCTGCCGGCGCCGTTACCGCCTACATGCTGCCGTTCGCCGGGCTCATGCTGGTGTCGGGCACGGTCGCCGAACGCTGGGGCCGCGGACGCACCATCCAGGTTTCGCTGGTGCTGTTCGTCCTGGCCAGCATCTGGTGCGCGCTGGCCCCCGACATGGCGTGGTTCCTGGCCGGACGTGCCGTACAAGGTGCGACGAACGCGTTCACCACGCCGCTGCTGGTCGCGGCCATCGGTGACCTGGTGCCAAATCACCGGCTCGGCAAAGCGCTGGGGTGGTTCGCCGCGATGCAAGCGGCGGGCCAGGCATTCAGCCCACTGGTCACCGGGGTGTTCTCGGCGCTGGACTGGCGTTTGGCGTTCGCGTTCCCCTCGGCGCTGGCGTTGCTGCTTGTCGTGTTGCCGCCGGGCGAAGCGGCGGTGGTGCGTCGAGCGTCCGGGCGGGCGTCGTGGCGCGCCCTCAAGACAAAACGCCTGGCACTCGCGTGCGCGTTGTCCTTCCTGTGCTACCTCGCTGCGGTCGGGCTTACGGTGCTGGGCAGCTTACGCGCGCAGCAGGTATTCGACCTCGGGCCGACCCAACGGGGCCTGGTCGGTGCCGCGTTCGGAGTCGCCGGCCTGGCCTGCGCCGGACCACTGGGCGGAGTGCTGGACCGTATCGGCCCGCGGATACTTGGGCTCGCCATGAACGCCGCCCTAGCCACCGGGGTCCTGATCGCCGCCTTCTCGGCGACGGTCGCCGCGCTCGCGTTGGGCATCGCGCTGACCGGAATCGCGGTCACCGGGTTGCGTTCCGTCATCAACAGCCTCGCGGTCACCAGTGCGCCGACCAACCGGGGCGGCGCGGCTTCGCTGGCCCTGTCGTTCCAGTTTTTCGGCGGCGCACTGGCCCCCGCCATCTGGGTACCGCTGTATCAGGCAACGGGCGAGTTCGGTTTCGCCGCCGGTGCGTTGGCCCCGGGGGTGGCGTTTGTCGTGATCGCGCTGGCACCGAAACGAGTTGGTGCTGCCGCTATCCCGATGGCGGAAACGCGGTAGCCGACCAGGCGCCGGTCGGGTCGCCGGAAATCGCCCGGACAATCAGGTCGCGGCCCTCGCGCAACACGGGTTCGGCCGCTGCGGGGTCGAGTCGGTCGGTGGGGCCAGCGATGTTGAGTGAGACGGTGTGGAAGCGCAGCGAATCGTACAGCGGCATCGACACCGCCGAGATCCCCGGGGTGACCTTGTCGGCCGTGTAGACGAACCCGGCCTGCCTGACCCGGGCCAGCTTGGACTCGGAAGCCAACGCGATGCCGCGGCTGCGCAGGGCGTCGCGCTCGGCCTTGTTTAGGGCGAACGCCGCCAGCACCAGCCCGGAGGAGCTCGCGTCCAGCGCCATGCGTGTGCCGACTCGAATATCGGCATAGAGCGCTTGGCGGCACTCCGCGCGTTGGATGATCACCGCGGCGTCGTCGGCAAGCGCTGCGACCGACACGGTCTCGTGCGCACGCGCGGCGATCTGCTCGAGGAACGTGTGGATGCGTTGACCCAGCCCCGCCTGCTGAAGTGCGGCGTTACCGAGCCGGGTCAGCTTCAGGGTCAGCCCGTAGCGACCATCCTGCCCCTGCTCGACCCAGCCGGAGGTGACCAGCCCGGCCAGTTGTTTGTGTACCGTCCCGCGTGAACCGTTGACTCGTTGCGCGAGCTCGCTGACCCCCAGTGGTCGTCCCGCGTCGGCCAGCGCCTCAACCAGCAACAGGCTCTTTTGGGCCGAGCTGAGCGGCGCATCCGGGAGTGGGTGCGGTGATCGTCCAGTGTCGGCTTCTGTCCTCGTCTTGGAGACGCCGTTTCTGCTCGGCACACGGTGATCGTATATGGAACCTCGTGGTGGTGCCGTTGCCGCACGCGGTCTGGCCGTGTTGCGTCGTGCCGGCGGGTGCCATGGTGGCGCCGGCGACCCATCTGGTCGGGTTCGGCAACCGGGTGTGACACGCGCCTGATCATGGTGATCCAAAACGCTACGCACGCATGGGCTTTCTGCGTATCATCGGCCCAGCAGGTCGGCTTGCCTGAAAGGTCGCTGAGACCGCGTCGAAAATGGCCCGCCAGGCGCCGTCTGGTTGTAGCGTGCTGAAAATGCCTTCGACGATGACAACCGTCGACGGATTCCCCATCCCGGTCAGCGTGGCCGGCCCCGGAGGGAGTCCTGTCGTGGTGGTGCTCAGTGCCGCCCAGCGCACCGTCGCCGCGTACGACGCCGTCTGCGAACGCCTGCACACCGCCCATTTGCGGACCGTCGTCGTCGGTCCCGACCCGCGGTTGACGGTCAAGTCGGTGGTCGGCATTCTCGACTCGCTCGACATCCAGTGGGGTGTCGTCGTCGGTGATCGGCTCGGCGGCGGCGAGCTTGCCTGGGAGTTGGCCGCGACCCGGTTGGATCGCTTCACCGGCCTGGTGGCCATCGACCGGGGCCATCCGCGGGTGCCCGACCTCAACGGCATGGTGCGTGACGAGCATTGCCCACCGGTGGAGATCAACACCACCGTGTTGGTGAGTGGCCGGGGCGCGCAGCAGGTGGCCCGCGCCAGCCAGCGCTACGTTTACGGCGACTTCCGGGTGGTCGAACTGCTCGGTCGACGCAGCGCGCAGGAGTCCACCGCGCAACTCGCCGCCGAAATCGTGTTGCGCACCAGCACCTGGTGACCTCCGCCTGCTCCGCGAGCGTGCGTGTCCCCGGTCGGCGCGCCGACCGGATTCCCGGGTCTACGCACGCTCGCGCCGACGACGTAAGTGACTGCAGTGCCAGTTGTTTCGCGTGAGAGTTATGCGACATAACTGCACTCAGCCGGCACAGCGCGGATAGGATCGGAGAGGTGCTCACGGTTACCGACCTGCAACAGCTGGTCGCGGCCGGCGATATCGACACCGTCATCGTCGCGTTCCCCGATATGCAGGGCCGGCTGACGGGCAAGCGGATCGCGGCCGCCCACTTCGTCGCCGAGGTGGCCGCCCACGGGGTGGAGTGCTGCAGCTACCTGTTGGCGGTCGACGTCGAAATGAACACGGTGCCCGGCTACGCACTATCGAATTGGGACACCGGCTACGGCGACATGGTGCTGATCCCAGACTTCGGCACGTTACGACGCACCCCCTGGTTGCCCGGCACTGCGCTGGTGCTGGCCGACCTGCGCCACCACGACGGCGGGCCGGTGGCGGTCGCACCGCGCCAGATCCTGGCCACCCAGATCGACCGGCTCACCGAGCGGGGCCTGGTGCCCGACGCCGCCACCGAACTGGAATTTCTGGTGTTCGAGGACAGCTACCGGCAGGCATGGGAACACGGCTACCGCGGCCTGACCCCGGCCACCGACTACAACGCCGACTACGGCCTGGTGGCCGGATCCCGGCTCGAGCCGCTGCTGCGCGACATCCGAGTGCAGATGGCCGAGGCCGGGCTGACGTGGGAGAGCGTCAAGGGCGAATGCCATCCAGGCCAGCAGGAGATCACCTTCCGCTACGCCCCCGCGATGGTGTCCTGCGATAACCACTGCATCTACAAAAGCGGCGCGAAGGAGATCGCCGACCAGCACGGTAAAAGCCTGACGTTCATGGCGAAATATGACGAACACGAAGGCAACAGCTGCCACATCCATCTGTCGCTGCGCGGCGAGGACGGTGCCGCGGTGTTCGCCGACCCCGATGCGCCGCACGGCATGTCGTCGCTGTTTGCCAGCTTCGTGGCGGGTCAGTTGGTGACGCTGCCGGAGCTGACGCTGCTGTACGCGCCGACCATCAACTCCTACAAACGGTTTGCCGCCGCCAGCTTCGCGCCCACCGCGGTCGGGTGGGGCCTGGATAACCGCACCTGTGCGCTGCGGGTGGTCGGCCACGGCGCTGGGCTGCGAGTCGAGTGCCGCGTTCCCGGCGGCGACGTCAACCCCTACCTGGCGCTCGCGGCGCTGATCGCCGGTGGACTGCACGGGGTCGACAACGACCTGGTGCTGCCGGACCCGTTTGCCGGCAACGCCTACGCCAGCGACCTGCCCCGGCTCCCGGCTACCCTGGATGAGGCTGCCGCCTTGTTCGAACACTCGGCGGTGGCGCGTAAGGCATTCGGTGACGACGTCGTCGCGCATTACCTCAACAACGCACGGGTAGAGGTGCAGGCGTTCAACGCCGCGGTCACCGACTGGGAGAGAGTGCGAGGCTTTGAGCGGCTATAAGCCCGTCGTCGGCATGACGACCTACCTGGATCAGGCGCAGACCGGAGTCTGGGACGTCCCGGCCAGTTTCCTGCCCGCCAGCTACTTCCAAGGCATCACCGCGGCCGGCGGGATCGCGACGCTGCTACCGCCGCAGCCGGTGGACCCCGAGATCGCCGAGGGGGTGCTCGACCGGCTGGATGGTCTGGTGATCACCGGCGGCAAGGACGTTGACCCGGCCGCCTACGGTCAGTCCCGGCATCCGACCACCGACGAACCCGGCGGTCTGCGCGATACCTGGGAATTCGCTTTGCTGGCCGCGGCGCTGCGGCGCGGGCTCCCGGTGCTGGGCATCTGCCGCGGCGCCCAGGTGCTCAACGTGGCGTTCGGCGGAACGTTGCACCAGCACCTGCCCGAGGTGATCGGCCACAACGGGCACCGCGCCGGCAACGCGGTGTTCACCACGCTCACGGCACGCACCGTGCCGGGTACCCGGCTCGCGTCGCTGCTCGGCGACGCCGCCGCGGTGCGGTGCTATCACCACCAAGCCATCGCCGACGTCGGGGAGGGCTTGGTGGTCAGCGCCCGCGACGACGACGGGGTGATCGAGGCGATCGAACTGCCCGGCGAGGGTTTTGTGCTGGCGGTGCAGTGGCATCCGGAGGAATCCCTGGATGATTTGCGGCTCTTCGCCGCGATCGTGGATGCCGCGCGGGCCTATGCGGGGGCGGTGCGATGAGCGCCGCCCAGCTGATCAACCCCGCCACCGAGCAACCGCTGGACCGCGTCGAGCACACCGAGGCCGCCGCCGTCGACGACGCGGTGGCGCGGGCTCAGGTGGCGCAGCGACGGTGGGCGCGGCTGGCACCCGCGGCGCGCGCCGAGGGGCTGCGGGCGTTTGCGGCGGTTGTCGACGCCCACGTCGGCGATCTGGCCGCGCTGGAAGTCGCCAACTCCGGGCACCCGATCTCGGCCGCCGAGTGGGAGGCCGGCCACGTCCGCGACGTGCTGCAGTTCTACGCCGCCAGCCCGGAACGCCTCTCCGGGCAACAGATTCCGGTCGCCGGCGGGCTCGACGTCACCTTCCACGAACCGCTGGGGGTGGTCGGTGTTATCACCCCGTGGAACTTCCCGATGCCGATCGCCTGCTGGGGCTTCGCGCCCGCGCTGGCCGCAGGCAACGCCGTACTGATCAAACCCGCCGAGTGGACCCCGCTGACCACCCTGCGACTGGGAGAGCTGGCCACCGAAGCCGGACTGGACCCCGACCTGCTGCAAGTGCTGCCCGGCCAGGGCACCGTGGTGGGGGACCGGCTGGTCACCCACCCGGACGTTCGCAAGATCGTCTTCACCGGATCCACCGTCACCGGCACCCGGGTGATGGCCGCGGCGGCCGCGCAGGTCAAGCGGGTCACCCTGGAGCTGGGCGGCAAGAGCGCCAACATTGTGTTCGACGACTGCGACCTGGACCGCGCCGCGGCCACCGCGCCCTACGGGGTGTTCGACAACGCCGGCCAGGACTGCTGTGCCCGCAGCCGGATCCTGGTGCAGCGCAGCGTCTATGACCGGTTCATGGAGCTGCTGGAGCCGGCGGTCAGCGGTGTCGTCGTCGGCGATCCGGCGTCCCGCGACACCGAGATGGGGCCGCTGGTGTCCCGGCCGCACTGGGAGAAGGTCGCGTCCTACGTGCCCGACGATGCGCCGGTCGCGTTCCGCGGCGGCGTCCCCGACGGTCCCGGCTTCTGGTTTGCGCCGACGGTGCTGACCCCGGCGCGCACCGACCGCGCCGTCATCGACGAGATCTTCGGTCCGGTGGTGACCGTGTTGCCGTTCGACGACGAGGCCGACGCGATTGCCCTGGCCAACGACACAGCATTCGGCCTGTCCGGTTCGATCTGGACCGATGACCTGTCACGGGCGCTGCGGGTGACGAGGGCGGTGGAAGCCGGGAACCTGTCGGTGAATTCGCATTCCTCGGTGCGCTATGCCACGCCGTTCGGCGGCTTCAAGCAGTCGGGTGTGGGCCGGGAGCTGGGCCCGGATGCGCCGCTGGCGTTCACCGACACCAAGAACGTGTTCATCGCCGTGAAGGAGGCTCCGTGACCGATCTGACCCAGCGGCTGGCCGGACGGGTGGCGGTGGTGACCGGGGGCGGCGGCGGGATCGGTTTGGCCGCGGCCCGTCGGATGCGCGCCGAGGGCGCAACCATCGTGGTCGGGGACGTCGACGCCGATGCCGGTGCGGCGGCCGCCGATGAGCTATCCGGATTGTTTGTGCCGGTGGATGTTTCCGATCAGGGCGCGGTCGATGCACTGTTCGCTGCCGCGGCCGACCGGTATGGGTCGGTCGATATCGCGTTCAACAATGCCGGCATCTCCCCGCCGGAGGATGACCTGATCGAGGATACCGAACTTCCGGCATGGCAGCGTGTGCAGGACGTCAACTTGAAGTCGGTGTACCTGTGCTGCCGGGCGGCGCTGCGGCATATGGCGCCCGCGGGGAGGGGCTCGATCATCAACACCGCGTCGTTTGTGGCGGTGATGGGTTCGGCGACGTCGCAGATCTCCTATACGGCCTCCAAGGGGGGCGTGCTGGCCATGTCACGTGAGCTGGGTGTGCAGTACGCGCGGCAGGGTATCCGGGTCAACGCGCTGTGCCCGGGCCCGGTGAACACCCCGCTGTTGCAAGAGCTTTTCGCCGCCGATCCCGAGCGGGCGGCGCGCCGGCTGGTGCATGTGCCGCTGGGCCGGTTCGCCGAACCGGAGGAGATCGCCGCCGCTGTCGCATTTTTGGCCAGCGACGACGCGTCGTTCATCACCGCCTCGACGTTCCTGGTTGATGGTGGGATCAGCTCGGCGTATGTGACTCCGCTGTAGGGGTCGCCTGTTTCGGCCGCCCAGCTAACGCTCGGGCCCAAGCTCGGCGGTGTCGGCGTATTCGGCGAGCTGGTTGATCAACGGGTGCTCGCAACGGTCCAAAACAAGCCCATAAAGGTCACAGAATCATAACAATCCCCCCGGATATCGAGGCGCGGATGGTTCGCTCATGCGACGGGGAGCAGAGGGGTGAGCACCGCGATGACCAACGACCGGCGTGCCGACGAAGACGCCATCCACGTGCTGATTAATCGGCAGGTCAAGGGCTGGGCAGCAGGGGATTCCGCTGCTTATGCCAGTGTGTTCACCGCCAACGCGGACTACGTCACGTTTCTGGGCGCCCATCACCAGGGACGTGATGCGATCGCCGCATCGTATGCTCCGCTGTTCAAGAGATTCCTCAAGGGATCACGGCTGGATGTCGAGGTCACCCAACTGCGGTTTCTGACGCCCGATGTGGCGGTGATCCACGCCAAAGCTGCCGTGGTGAAGGGGAAACGGCGGCCTCGCAATTACCGGGTGAACACCACCGTGGCCGTCCGGACCGAGGACGGCTGGCGGTTTTCCTCCTCGCAAAACACCACCCATCGCCGACTGGCTGAAAAGCTCCTGGGCGCGCTCGCATCGTAGCCGGACCTACGTCGCCAACCGCACACCCACGCGTTCGGCCTTCAATAGATCCCGAAGGATTTTGGTCACTGTGGCCAACTCGGCACGGCTATAGCGGCAGAGAAAGTCGTGCATCCCACGATCCATTTCGGCATGCAGCTGCCGATGCGCGCCGACGACGATCCGACCGTCGGCGGTGGTGCTGAGCGCGATCTCTTTCCGGTTGCCCGGCACCGGCGAACGCTGCACCAACCCGGCGTCGACGAGTCGCTGCACATGTTTGGAGACCGTCCCCTTGAGCTGGCCGGAGCGCGCCGCCAGCGCGACCAGGTTGATCGGCTCGTCGCCGATGTGGTCGAGCAGATGCATGCTCAGCGTCGGTAGGTCGCGCACCAGCGGTTCCAACCGCCGCGGGCAGTGCTCGGCCATAAAGTCGCGCTCGGCGTCGCCGTCGGAGTCGTCGAACTTATCGCCGACGGCCTGAATCAGCTCACCGATCTCGGCGACGGCGTCGGACTTGGTTTTGATGGAAACCATCTTGTCATGATCGCATCCGCGAGAGTAAGTTTCCATGGAAACTATCCTCGAGGAGGGCGTGATGAAAGCAGCGGTGATCGAGGCCCTCGGCCGGGCACCGGTATACGCCGAATTCCCCGAACCCGCCGCGCACGACGATGCCGTGGTGGCGACGGTGGAGGCGGCGGCCCTGACCAACCTCACCCGCGGGTTGGTAGCGGGTTCGCACTACGGGAGCTCGGGGCTGGCGTTGCCCAGCGTCGCCGGGGTGGACGGGGTGGCGCGGCTATCCGATGGGCGCCGGGTCTACACCGGCGCGGTGAGCCCATACGGGATGATGGCCGAACGCGCGTTGATTGATCCGCGCGGCGCCGTCGACGTGCCCGACGGAGTGGACGCGGTGACCGCCGCGGCCGCACCCAATCCCGGTCTGTCGGCGTGGATGTCGCTGCACCACGCCGCGCAGATCCAGCCCGACCATCACGTCTTGGTGGTGGGGGCGACCGGTGTCACCGGAGCGCTCGCCGTCCAACTGGCCAAGATGGAGTTCGGGGTGCAGCGGGTCGTGGCGGTGGGCCGCGACGCCGACCGCTTGCAATGGTTGCGCACCGTCGGCGCCGACGACACCATCCGGCTCGGCCATGACGATCTGGGCGCCCGGGTCGGCGACGCGCACCGTGACCGGCCGTTCGACGTGGTCCTGGACTATCTGTGGGGAGAGCCGGCCGAACACGTGCTTTCCGCACTGGGCAACGACGGGTTGGGGCCGACCTTTCACGCCACCCGATACGTGCAGATTGGGTCCATGGCCGGTCCGACGATCAACCTGGCGGCGGGCATTTTGCGCAGCGCCGGGGTGACACTGACGGGCGTCGGCTTCGGCAGTGTGCCGTTGGATGTGGTGGTGCGCGCCCGCACCGAGTTCTTGCCTCGACTCTTCGGCATGCTCGCCGACGGTCAGCTGCAGTTGACGACGCAGGCCCGGCCGCTGGCAGACGTCGAGGCGGTCTGGGCGCAGCGCGAGCCGTCGGGCACCCGGGTGGTGTTCACCCCGCGAGCGTGTTGAAATTGCGGCGAGGGTCGTGCATTTGCGAAAACCACGACCCTCGCCGCAATCTCAAGTGTGTCTTGGTGTCCGCTCGCCACAAAGTGCTACCCCTCAGCCGGGTGGGGGTGCCCGCTGTGGCGCACCGCGTGCCCGACGAACGGTGCGGCGACGGTGGCGGCCAGGTGGCGGCGATGGACGATCAGCCCGGCGACGGACACCGCCGTGTAGATGCCGCAGAGCAGCAACCGCCCCTCGGTGGAGCTGATCGGGAACTGGACAATGAACAACGCCAACAGTGCCCAGGCGGTGGCGCGGTGGAAGCGCAGCGCCAGGATCAGCGTCACCCCCATCAGGGTCTGGGTGGCGGTGAGCAGCACTTCCTCGATCTGACGGGAATCGAGCACCAGCGAGAATCCGCCGCCGCCGAGTAGGTGGGCCAGCGGCAGTGAGCCGATCAGCAACGTCCACTGGTTGACCTTGGCCGAGATCAGGGTGCCGATCGCCGCGGCCCCCTTGCCACGGCTGGCGAAGATGGTGGCGATGATGAATTCGGGGGCCTCGGAGGCCAGCGGCGCCAGCCACTGCACCAGCAGGAACCGGTCGATCCCTAACTCGGTGCCGGCGGCGACAAGATTGTCGGCGAACGGTTTCGCGCACAACAAGATCACCGCACCGGCCGCGGTGAACAAGGTGGTGACGGCGATGCGGCGGGTGCGGTCGGGCAGCTCTCCGAGGGCGGCGGCGGTGCCGATCAGGTCGGGCTCTTCCACGTCGCCGTGGCTGATTTTGTAGAGGTAGAAGCCGAACCAGGCCAACAACCCCAGCCCCAGTACCAGGTGGATTTGACCGCTGGCCGGGATGGCGAACGCGACCACGCCGGCGATCAGCAGAAACCCGAGTTCGACCCGGTTGGCGGGCTCCAGCGACACCGCGGCGGCTCTACGACCGGTGGCTTTGCGGGCCACCACCAGACTGACCAGCACCACGACCGGCCAGCCCAGACCCATCAACAGCCGGTTGGATCCGGTCATGTTGGCCGCCGCGTACTGGGTGTATTCCGGGGCATGACCGGAGGTATAGGCGTAGTACAGGTCGACGGCGTATTCGGGCAACACCGCGATCAACGCGAGCAGCGCGATCGCCAGCCCACCGGACACATCGATCTGGGCCGCTTCGGCCGCCCAGGCCAGCAAGAAGCTGGCCGCCACCACCGCGCCGCCGTAAACCAGCAGGGCGACAACGGGGTGGAGATGCAGGCCAGCGGTCCGAACCACCACGGCCGGGATAATGAACACCGCCGTGATCAGCGTCGAACGGCTCAGAGTGCGCCACGGGGAGCGTGCTGCCGGCCGGACGGCCACAGCGGGACGGCTAGTGGCGAGCATCGTGCTCCTTCACTCGGGGATGCCGATCGTCGGTCACCAAACCTACCGGCCGTCCACCTGGTTCAGCAACGTGGCGACTGTTCGAAGTGTCGACATCAGGAACCTTGTTTTTGCTCGTCAGGGCGCACAACTTTGGAAGTTAGGCCAGCCTTATTCGAAAGTTGGGCAAACCGTGGGGCGTGTCCGCGTTGCACCGCGTTCCGGCGGTGTCCTAACCTGACCTGGTTGTCTTCCCACGCCGATGCCGCCAACCAGCCCCGATCGTGGTGGGTGCGGCTGCGGGGTTCCTTGACGCGGCAGGAATGGTCGCGGCTGGGCTTGATGTTCGCGGTGATCATCGGATTACATCTGGCCGGCTGGATCACGTTGGTGTGCCTGGTCGAGCCCGCCCATTACAGCGTCGGCGACAAGGCCTTCGGGGTCGGAATCGGGTTGACCGCCTACACGCTGGGGCTACGGCACGCGTTCGACGCCGACCACATTGCCGCCATCGATAACACCACCCGCAAACTGATGAACGACGGCCAGCGCCCGTTGGCGGTGGGATTCTTCTTCTCGCTGGGGCATTCCACCGTCGTGTTCGGCCTGGCGGCCCTGCTGACGGTGGGATTGAAGAGCGTCGTCGGGCCGGTCCAAGACGACTCATCGCGGTTGCACCATTACACCGAGCTGATCGGAACCAGCGTCTCCGGCGTATTTCTGTACCTGATCGCGATCCTCAATGTCGTCATTTTGGCCGGCATTCTGCGGGTGTTCGCCCGGATGCGCCGTGGCAGCTACGACGAAGCCGAACTCGAAGCCCAGCTGGACAGCCGGGGCCTGCTCAACCGGTTGTTGGGCCGCCTCACCAAGTCCATCGCCAAGTCCTGGCACATGTACCCGGTCGGCATCCTGTTCGGGCTCGGTTTTGACACCGCCACCGAAATCGCGCTGCTGGTGCTGGCCGGCACCAGCGCGGCCGCCGGCCTGCCCTGGTACGCCATCTTGTGCCTGCCCACCTTGTTCGCCGCGGGCATGTGCTTGCTGGACACCATCGACGGGTCGTTCATGAACTTCGCGTACGGTTGGGCGTTCGCCAACCCGGTGCGCAAGGTCTACTACAACATCACCATCACCGCCCTGTCCGTGGTCGTCGCCCTGCTGATCGGCACCGTCGAACTGCTGGGCCTGCTCGCCGAGCGGCTGGGCTGGTCGGGCGGATTCTGGAACTGGGTTGGAGGGCTCAACCTCAACGCGATCGGTTACGTCATCGTCGGCATGTTCGTCGTCACCTGGGCAATCGCCGTGCTGGTCTGGCGCTACGGCCGCATCGAGGAGAAGTGGAGCCTGCCGGCCGAGGATTTCGCCTAACCCCGCGAGCAGACACAAAATCACCCCAAACGACGGTTTTGAGGGGACTTTTGCGTCTGCTCGCGCCTCAAGACAGGCCCAGCAGGGCGTTCTCGACGACCTCGGGCAGCGCCGGGTGAATCCAGTACTGGCCGCGGGCCATCTCCGGTGCGGTCAGCCCGAAGCTCATCGCCTGAATCAGCGGCTGGATGATCGACGACGCCTGGTAGCCGAGGATGTGCGCGCCCAGCAACCGGCCGGTGCCGCGTTCGCCGACCAGCTTGACGATCCCGGTGGTGTCCTCCATCGCCCAGCCGTAGGCGACGTCGCCGTAGTCCTGCACCTTCACCGACACGTCGAAACCCTGTGCGCGCGCCTGATTTTCGGTCAACCCGACACTGGCGATCTGCGGGTCGGTGAACACCGCCGACGGGACGTAGCGGTGGTCGGTGGCCACCATCGCGTCGGTAGCGTCCCAGTCGCACAGCAGATTGTGCTGCACCACCCGCGCCTCGTGGTTGGCCACATGTTTGAGCTCATACGGGGAGGACACGTCGCCGAGCGCGAAAACGTTGCGGGCCGAGGTGCGTTGGTACGCGTCGACGACCACCCGGCCGTCGGCGACGGCGATGCCGGCCTGCTCGGCATCCAACAGGTCACCGTTGGGCACCCGGCCGGTGGCCACCAGCACGGCGTCGGTGCGCAGCGTCGAACCGTCATCGAGGGTCAGCGCGATGCCGGCGCCGTCGGTGCGGGCGGCCACCACGTTGCGGTGGCTGCGCAGCTCCCACTTGCTCGCCGCAATGCGGGTGAACCGTTCGCTGATGGTGTCGTCGAGGTGGCGCAGCAGGGTGCCGCCCCGGATCACCAGGGTGACCCGCACCCCGAGCGCGGAGAAGATGTGCGCGAATTCGGCGGCCACGAAGCCGCCGCCGACGATCGTCAGGTGCCGGGGCAACTCGGCGATCCGCATCACGGTGTCGCTGGTGTGATACGCCACCCCGCTGTGCTGGAACACCTCGGGAACCACCACCCGCGAGCCGGCGGCGATCACCACCTGCTCGGCGCTGAACTCGTCACCGCCCTCGGTGCGCAGCAGATACCGGCCGTCCGACACCGCCCCGAACCGGGTGTGCTGGTCATACACGTCGATGTTGGGTGCGTCGCGACGGTAGTCCTCGCCGCCGACCGCGATCGGGTCGATGCGTCCGAAGACCCGCGAGACGATGTCGGTCCAGCGCACCTGATCGACGTGCGCGTCCACGCCGTAGCGGGCCGCGTGCCGGACGGTGTTGGCCACCTCGGCGGCGTAGACGAACATCTTCGTCGGGATGCATCCGACGTTGAGGCAGGTGCCGCCGAAGGTGCCCTGCTCGCAAATCGCCACCCGTTTACCGGCATAGCGTTCGTCGAGAATGCTGTTGCCCGAACCGGTTCCGATGATCGCCAGATCGTAGGTTTCCATCAGCGCCCGCTTCCGGTCGGTGCGGCGGGGTCCGCGGCACGGCAATAGTGGTCCAGCCAGCTGTCCAGCTGCCGATACGCGGCTCGGCGCGGACCGGGCAGCGACAAGAACACGTCGTGTTTGGCGTCGACCACCGGGACCACGGTGCTGCGGTTGCCGATGCACCCCGCCCAGCGGGCGATCTGGGTGACGTCGAGCACCGCGTCACCGCACCGCAACGTGACCGGGTCGGCGGTTTCGGGCACGCTGTGATCCGAGCGCAGGATCAGGTTGGGCACCCCGACGTCCAGACCGCGGTGCAACCGGGCCTGGCCGCGCCGGCTCGCGTGCAGCCAGCCGAACGTGATCGGAAAGCCGCCCAGCGGCTTCCACGCCAGGTTGTAGTCGAACTCGCCGTCGTAGTCGTGGTGCAGGCTGCAGCCGTACCCGCCGCAGCCGGGCCCCCGCGCCACCTTCGTCGGGGCCAGCCGAGCCAGCGCGGCGATCACCGCCGACGTCACCGGCCAGCGCAGGATCGCCGGGCCGTGCAGGTCCAGCCACGGACTGTTGAGCACCAGGCCGTCGACCCCGGTGCCCGCCAGCACGCCGAGGCGACGCAGCCGGTCCAGCCACAGCGGCACGATCAGCCCGCCGGTGGAGTGCCCGTACACCAGCACCCGCGCCGAGCCGGTCTGCTCGGCGATGACGTCGAGGGCCGCCTGCAGCTCGACGTCGTAGTGCCGCAGGTCGGTGGTGAAGTGCGGTGTCTGCCCGGCCCGCCACGACCGGCCGCATTTGCGCAGGTCGAGTCCGTAGAAGGCGAAACCGCGGGCGGCGAAGTGCTCGGCCAGCGCGGTGTTGAAGAAGTAGTCGGTGTAGCCGTGCACCGCGAGCACGGCGCCCGCCTCGGCGGTTGCGTCGGTGCGGGCGACGAGGGTCGCGACGATGTCGCCCTCGCCGTCGGGGTCGGCGCCCAGCGGAATGGTGTACCGCCGGTAGCCGGGCAGATCGTCGGGCGTCCAGCCGGTCACACCGGTCAGCTTAAGGGCTGTTGACGCCCGCACCGGGCGGGGATTCGACCGCGCCGGGTCAATAGCTGGGGCCGTCGGGATAACCTGGGGACCGAAGAAAACTGGCGAGTAGGTAAGGACGAAGGATCCGGTGTCAGACGAAGCCAAGACCGCGAAGACCGACGTCGTGCTGGTGGGCGCGGGGATTATGAGCGCCACGCTGGGCGCGTTGCTGCGCCGGGTGCAGCCGGACTGGTCGATCACGCTGATCGAACGCCTGGACGGTGCCGCCGCCGAAAGCAGCGACCCGTGGAATAACGCCGGCACCGGGCACTCGGCGCTGTGTGAGCTCAACTACACCCCGGAGCAGCCGGACGGCTCGATCGACATCACCAAGGCGGTGACCGTCAACGAGCAATTCCAGGTGACCCGCCAGTTCTGGGCCTACGCGGTGGAGAACGGGATGCTGACCGACGTGCGCAGCTTCCTCAACCCGGTTCCGCACGTCAGCTTCGTGCACGGCGCCGAGCGGATCGACTTCCTGCGGCGCCGCCAGCAGGCGCTGGCCGCCAACCCGCTGTTCGCCGCCACCGAGTTCATCGACGACCCCGATGAATTCGCCCGCCGGCTGCCGCTGATGGCCGCCGGCCGCGACTTCTCCGAACCGGTCGCGCTGAACTGGTCGGCCGACGGCACCGACGTCGATTTCGGCTCGCTGTCCAAACAGCTGATCGGCTACGGCGTGCAAAGCGGCACCACCGCGCTGTTCGGCCACGAGGTGCGCAACCTGTCCAAGCAGCGCGACGGCAGCTGGACCGTGAAGATCCGCAACCGACGCACCGGCCAGAAATCGAAGCTCAACGCCAAGTTCGTGTTCGTCGGCGCCGGCGGCGATGCGTTGCCGCTGCTGCAGAAGTCGGGCATCAAGGAGGCCAAGGGGTTTGGTGGTTTCCCGGTGGGCGGAAAGTTCATCCGCACCGGGAACCCGGAGCTGGCCGCCGCGCACCAGGCGAAGGTGTACGGCTTCCCGCCGCTGGGCGCCCCGCCCATGTCGGCGCCGCACCTGGACACCCGGGTCATCGGCGGCAAGTCCTGGCTGCTGTTCGGTCCGTTCGCCGGTTGGACGCCGAAGTTCTTGAAGCAGGGGCATTTCACCGACCTGCCGAAGTCGGTCAAACCCAACAACATGTCGTCGATGGTCAGCGTCGGGCTGACCCAGATGAGCCTGGTGAACTACCTCGTCGGGCAGCTGCTGCTGTCCGAGCCCGACCGGGTGGCCGCGCTGCGCGAGTTCGCGCCGACCGCCCGCGACGCCGACTGGGAGACCATCGAGGCCGGGCAGCGGGTGCAGGTCATCCGGCCGCAGGGTGCGAAGGGGGTGCTGGAATTCGGCACCACCGTGCTGGCCGACGCCGACGGCAGCATCGCCGGCCTGCTGGGGGCCTCGCCGGGCGCGTCGACCGCCGTGCCGGCCATGCTCGACGTGATGGAGCGGTGCTTCCCCGACCGGTATCAGTCCTGGCTGCCCACCCTCAAGGAGATGGTGCCGTCGCTGGGGACCCAGTTGTCCAATGAGCCCGCCCTGTTCGAGGAGGTCTGGTCCTGGGGCACCAAGGTGCTGGGGCTGAAGGCCGACACCGCCCGGTGACCGTCCCCGCGGTGACCCGATATCCGTTCAGCGCGATCGTCGGGCACGACCGGCTGCGCCTGGCGCTGATCCTGTGCGCGGTCCGTCCAGAGATCGGCGGGGTGCTGATCCGCGGCGAGAAGGGCACCGCCAAGTCGACGGCGGTGCGCGGGCTGGCCGCGTTGCTGCCCGCGGCCCGGCTGGTCGAGCTGCCGATCGGTGCGACCGAGGACCGGGTGATCGGTTCCCTGGATCTGCAGCGGGTGCTGCGCGACGGGGAACACGCGTTTTCGCCGGGCCTGCTGGCCCGCGCGCACGGCGGTGTCCTCTACGTCGACGAGGTCAACCTGCTGCACGATCACCTGGTCGATGTGCTGCTCGACGCCGCCGCGATGGGGCGGGTGCACATCGAACGCGACGGCATCTCGCATTCGCACGAGGCCCGGTTCGTGCTGATCGGGACGATGAACCCCGAGGAGGGGGAGCTGCGGCCGCAGCTGCTGGACCGCTTCGGGCTGACCGTCGACGTGCAGGCCTCCCGCGATGTCGACGTGCGGGTGCAGGTCATCCGGGCCCGGATGGCCTATGAAGCCGACCCGGACGGGTTCGCCGCCCGCTACGCCGCCGAGGATGCCGAGTTGGCCCGCCGCATCGCGGCCGCCCGCGCGGCCGTGGACGCGGTGGTGCTGCCGGAGACCGAGCTGCGCCGCATCGCCGCCTTGTGCGCGGCGTTCGACGTCGACGGGATGCGGGCCGATTTGGTGGTGGCCCGCACCGCCGTCGCGCACGCGGCCTGGCGCGGCGCCGACACCGTCGACGAATCCGACATCCGGGTGGCCGCCGAGTTGGCATTGCCGCACCGCCGGCGCCGCGACCCGTTCGACGAGCCCGGCATCGACCCCGCCCAGCTCGACGAGGCGCTGGCCCAGGCCGGCGCCGAGAACCCGGAGCCGGACCCGGATCCGCCCGGCGGCGGCCAGGCCTCGGAACCGGCGCCGGGCCAGCAGGATTCGTCCGCGTCGCGCCCGCAGGCGCCCAATTCGATGGGCGACGACCCGCAGCGCCCGGCTTCGCCGCGCTCGCGATCGTCGACGAAACCCAGCGCGCCGCCGGCGGCGACGTTCCGCACCCGCGCGCTGACCGTGCCCGGTGTCGGCGAGGGGGCGCCGGGGCGCCGATCCCGGGCCCGCAACAGCGCCGGGATGACGGTGGGCGCCACCGAGGACACCGCGCAGGGCCATGGCCTGCACCTGTTCGCGACGTTGTTGGCCGCGGCGGGGCGCGCCGGGGCGGGCCGGTTGCGGCCACAGCCCGACGACGTGCGCCGCGCGGTGCGCGAGGGCCGCGAGGGCAACCTGGTGGTGTTCGTCGTCGACGCGTCCGGGTCGATGGCCGCCCGCGACCGGATGGCCGCGGTCAGCGGCGCGGCGCTGTCGCTGCTGCGCGACGCCTATCAGCGGCGCGACAAGGTCGCGGTGATCACCTTCCGCGGGCAGCAGGCGCAGCTGGTGTTGCCGCCGACATCCTCGGCGCATATCGCCGGACGCCGGCTGGCCCGGTTCGACACCGGCGGCAAAACCCCGCTCGCCGAAGGCCTGCTGGCCGCCCGGGACCTGGTGGCACGGGAGAAGGTGCGCGACGCGGCGCGGCGCCCGCTGGTGGTGGTGCTCACCGACGGCCGGGCCACCGCCGGCCCGGACCCGTTGGGCCGCAGCCGGTCCGCGGCGGCCCGGTTGGTCGCCGAGGGTGCCGCCGCGGTGGTGGTGGACTGCGAAACGTCCTATGTGCGGCTGGGACTGGCCAGCGAGCTGGCCGCGGCGCTGGGTGCGCCGACCGTGCGGCTCGAACAGCTGCGCGCCGATCAGCTGACCTCGGCCGTGCGCCGGGCGGCGTGAACCAGGGGAGAAGGTAACCGCCGATGCCGCAAGGCCGTCCGCTCCAGGTGCCCGACGACGGGTTGACCACTCGGGCCCGACGCAACGCGCCGGTGCTGGCGGTGCACACCGGCCCGGGCAAGGGGAAATCGACGGCGGCGTTCGGGATGGCGTTGCGGGCCTGGAACGCCGGCCTGGACGTCGGGGTATTCCAGTTCGTCAAGAGCGCCAAATGGAAGGTCGGCGAGGAGTCGGCGTTTCGCCAGCTGGGCCGGCTGCACGACGAACACGGGGTCGGCGGCGCCGTCGAATGGCACAAGATGGGCGCCGGGTGGTCGTGGTCACGCAAAGCCGGCAGCGATGACGACCATGCCGTGGCGGCCGCCGCCGGGTGGGCGGAGATCGCCCGCCGGCTGGCCGCGCAGCAGCACGGGTTCTACGTGCTCGACGAGTTCACCTACCCGCTGAAGTGGGGTTGGGTCGACGTCGAGGAGGTGGTGGCGGTGCTGGTGGATCGACCGGGAACTCAGCACGTGGTGATCACCGGCCGGGACGCGCCGCCGCGGCTGATCGAGGCCGCGGACCTGGTCACCGAGATGACCAAGATCAAACATCCGATGGACGCCGGCCGCAAAGGGCAAAAAGGCATCGAGTGGTGAGCACCCCGGCGATCGTGGTGGCCGCCCCGGCCTCGGGCAGCGGGAAGACCACGGTGGCCACCGGTTTGATGGGCGCGCTGCGGCGCGCCGGGCACGCGGTCGCGGGGTTCAAGGTCGGCCCGGACTTCATCGACCCCGGCTATCACGCGCTGGCCACCGGCCGGCCCGGCCGCAACCTGGACCCGGTGCTGGTGGGGCAGGAGCTGATCGGGCCGCTGTACTCCCATGGCTGCGCCGGCGCGGACCTCGCCGTCATCGAGGGCGTGATGGGGCTGTTCGACGGGCGGATCGAGCCGTGCCCGACCGGCGTCGCCGCCGGATCCACCGCGCAGGTCGCCGGGCTGCTGGGCGCCCCGGTGCTGCTGGTGGTCGACACCCGCGGCCAAAGCCACAGCATCGCCGCGCTGCTGCACGGGTTTGCCACGTTTCACCCCGGCGTCCGCGTCGCCGGCGTGGTGCTCAACCGGGTCGGTTCGGCGCGGCACGAGCAGGTGCTGCGGTCGGCCTGCGAGCAGACCGGGATACCGGTGTGGGGGGCGATCCCGTGGGTCGATGAACTGGCGGTGCCGTCGCGGCACCTGGGCCTGGTCACCGCCGTCGAACACGGCAGCCGGGCCCGCGCCGCGGTGCGCGCGATGACCGATCTGGTGGCCCGCCACGTCGACTTGGCCGCGGTCGCCGCGGCCGCGACCGCGCAGGTCCCCGGCCCGTGCTGGGATCCGCAGGCCGCGGTCGGGCCGCCCGCGCACGGGCGGCCCACCGTGGCGGTGGCCGCCGGCAAAGCGTTCAGCTTCGGCTACCCCGAACACGGCGAACTGCTGCGAGCCGCCGGCGCCCAGGTCGCCGCATTCGATCCGCTGACCGACCCGCTGCCCGCCGACGCCGCCGCCCTGGTGCTGCCCGGCGGCTTCCCCGAGGAGCACACCGCCGAGCTGTCGGCCAACGAGCAGCTGCGCGCCCAGATCACCCAGCTGGCCGCCCGCGCCCCGGTGCACGCCGAATGCGCGGGGCTGACCTACCTGGTCACCGACCTCGACGGGTCCCCGATGTGCGGGGTGCTGGCCGGCTCGGCGCGGTTCACCCAACGGCTGACGCTGGGGTACCGGGACGTCGTCGCCGTCACCGACTCGCCGCCGTGGCCCACCGGCCAGCGCGCGGTGGGCCACGAATTTCACCGCACCGCAGTCACATTCACCGACGACTACCCGCCGGCGTGGGTGCGCCGGGGCGAGGACGGCGCGCCGGTGCACGACGGCGCCGTGCGCGGCGGGGTGCACGCGGCCTACCTGCACACCCATCCGGCGGCGCATCCGGAGTCGGTGCGGCGCTTCGTTGAGCATGCCGCCGACGCAGCCACTACAGTTGCCCGGTGACCGATAATCCCTACCTGGTCGGGCTGCGGCTGGCCGGCAAGAAGGTGGTCGTCGTCGGCGCGGGAAGTGTCGCGCAGCGTCGGCTCGGCCTGCTGATCGCCAGCGGCGCGCAGGTGCAGATCATTGGCCGGGCGGCGACCCCCGCCGTCGAGGCGATGGGGGCCACCGACGGTGTGACGCTGGAATTGCGCGACTACCGCGACGGCGACCTGGCCGGCGCCTGGTACGCCATCGCCGCCACCAACGACGCCGACGTCAACGCCGCCGTGGTCGCCGAAGCCGACCGCCGCCAGATCTTCTGCGTCCGCGCCGATATTGCCGTCGAGGGCACCGCGGTCACCCCGGCGACGTTCGGCTACGCCGGGCTGACGGTGGGGGTACTGGCCGGTGGCGAGCACCGCCGGTCGGCGGCGATCCGGTCCGCCATCCACGAGGCGCTGCAGGCCGGTCTGATCACCGCGGACAGCGTCGACGTGGTGCGTGGCGGGGTGGCGCTGGTCGGCGGCGGGCCCGGCGACCCCGAGCTGATCACCGTGCGCGGCCGGCGGCTGCTCGCCCAAGCCGACGTGGTGGTCGCCGACCGGCTGGCCCCGCCCGAGCTGCTCGCCGAACTGCCCCCGCAGGTGGAGGTCATCGACGCCGCCAAGATCCCGTACGGGCGGGCGATGGCCCAGGACGCCATCAACGCGGTGATGATCGAGCGAGCGAAGGCCGGGCAGTTCGTGGTGCGGCTCAAAGGCGGGGACCCGTTCGTGTTCGCCCGCGGCTACGAGGAGGTGTTGGCGTGCGCCGACGCCGGGATTCCGGTCACCGTGGTGCCCGGTGTGACCAGTGCCATAGCCGTGCCCGCCTTGGCCGGCGTTCCGGTCACCCATCGGGGCGTCAATCACGAGTTTGTGGTGGTCAGCGGCCATGTCGCGCCCGGGCACCCCGAATCGTTAGTGAATTGGGATGCACTGGCCGCGATGTCCGGCACCATTGTTTTGCTGATGGGCGTCGAACGCATCGAACAATTCAGCGAGGCGCTGCTGAAAGGCGGTCGACCTGCGGAAACCCCGGTGCTCGTGGTCCAGCACGGCACGACGGCCGCGCAACGGGCGTTGCGGGCGACGCTGCGCGACGCGCCGGAAAAGATTCGCGCCGAGGGCATTCGACCTCCCGCGATCATCGTCATCGGATCGGTCGCCGCCTTCGGCGCTTAAACAGCTCTTAATATTACTGTAGGGTAGCCCGCTATGACGGCTCTCAACGATGCAGAGCGGAGCGCCCCGGTGTGGGCGACCGACCAGCCGGAACAGGATGTTCCGGCGCGCGCCGGACGGAGTCTTGTGGATCGGTTCAGCAAGTACTACCCGGCCTGGCTGCCGTCGCGGCGCTTCATCGCCGCGGTGGTCGCGATCGGCGGTATGCAGCTGATGGCGACCATGGACGGCACCATCGCGATCGTCGCGCTGCCGAAGATCCAGAACGACCTGGATCTGTCCGATGCCGGGCGCAGCTGGGTGATCACCGCGTACGTGTTGACGTTCGGCGGGTTGATGCTGCTGGGCGGACGCCTCGGGGACACCATCGGGCGCAAGCGCACCTTCATCGTCGGCGTCGCCGGGTTCACCATCGCCTCGGCGCTGTGCGGGATCGCCTGGGATGAGGCGACGCTGACCACCGCCCGGCTGTTGCAGGGCATCGGTGCCGCCATCGCCTCACCGACCGGTCTGGCGTTGATCGCCACCACGTTCCCCAAGGGGCCGGGCCGCAATGCCGCGATGGCGGTGTTCGGTGCGATGACCGGTGTCGGCTCGGTGATGGGGCTGGTGGTCGGTGGCGCATTGACCGAGGTGTCGTGGCGGCTGGCCTTCATGGTCAACGTGCCGATCGGGTTGGTGATGATCTATCTGGCACGCACCGCGCTGCGGGAGACGACGCGGGAACGGATGAAGCTGGACGCCGCCGGGGCGGTGCTGGCCACGCTGGGCTGTACCGCTGCGGTCTTCGCGTTCTCGATCGGGCCGGAGCAGGGCTGGGTCTCGGCCATCACCATCGGTTCGGGGCTGGTGGCCGCGGCGGCGTTCGTGGCGTTCATCTGGGTGGAGCGCAGCGCCGAGAACCCGCTGGTGCCGTTGACGCTGTTTTTCGACCGCAACCGGCTGGCCACCTTCGCGGCGATGTTCCTGGGCGGTGGTGTGCTGTTCACGCTGACGGTGCTGATCGCCCTGTACGTGCAGGACATCATGGGCTACAGCCCGCTGCGCGCCGGTGTCGGCTTCATCCCGTTCGCCATCGCGATGGGCATCGGCCTGGGCGCGGCGTCGCAGCTGGTGCGGTACTTCCCGCCGCGGGTGCTGGTGATCGGCGGCGGCATCCTGGTCGTGGCGGCGATGGTGTATGGCTCAACGCTGAACGCCCGCATCCCGTATTTCCCGAACCTGGTGGTGCCGATCATCGTCGGCGGCATCGGTATCGGCGTGATCATTGTCCCGCTGGCGTTGGCCGCGATCGCCGGCGTCGGCTTCGACCAGATCGGGCCCACCTCGGCGATCGTGCTGATGCTGCAGAACCTCGGCGGCCCGTTGGTGTTGGCCGTCGTGCAGGCCGTCATCACCTCGCGCACGCTGTATCTGGGCGGGGTCAACGGCCCGGTGAAGGACATGAACCCCGCTCAACTGCATGCCCTGGACCAGGGCTACACCTACGGCCTGCTGTGGGTGGCCGGGGTGGCCGTCGTTGTCGGTGCGGTGTCGCTGCTGATCGGCTACACCGCCGCGCAGGTCGCGCACGCGCAGGAAGTCCAGGAAGCCCTCGACGCCGGCGAGCTGTAACTGTTTCGTCCGGGGCGCTCGCGCGGCGGTTGCGCCGCGGTTGCGCCGCGGTTGCGCCGAGATTGACGCCAGCGCGGGAAAGTGTGAGTAGCGATCGCGGTGACGTCGATCTCGGCGCAAGCGGTCGGTCGAATCCTCGGTAGGGTGGCATTCCATGTCCGCGGGGGGTAGCGCTCAGTCGACCGACCAGCGGCTCTCCTCCAGCGTGCTGGGGATCGCCATCGTGGCGATCACCGGGATGCAGCTGATGTCGACGCTGGACGGCACCATCGTGATCGTCGCGCTGCCGCGGATGCAGGCCGAACTCGACCTGTCCGACGCCGCCAAAAGCTGGGTGATCACCGCCTACGTGCTGGCGTTCGGCGGCCTGCTGCTGCTCGGCGGCCGGGTCGGCGACGCCGTCGGCCACAAACGGGCGTTCATCTCCGGGGTCGGGCTGTTCACCATCGCCTCGCTGGCCTGCGGGTTGGCCACCCAAGGACCGTTCCTGATCCTGGCGCGGGCCGTGCAGGGGATGGGCGCCGCGGTGGCCGCCCCCACCAGTCTGGCGCTGATCGCGTCCACCTACGCGGTCGGCCCGGCCCGCAACCAGGCGATGGCGGTGTCGGCGGCCATGCAGGGCGCCGGATCGGTGCTGGGGTTGATCCTCGGCGGCGCGCTGACCGTGGTGTCGTGGCGGCTGGCGTTTTTGATCAACGTCCCGATCGGGATCCTCATCGTGGCCGTCGCGGTGACCCGGCTGGCCGAGACGCGGCACGAGCGGCTCAAATTGGACGTCTCCGGTGCGCTGCTGGCCACGCTGGGCTGCACCTGCGGCGTGCTGGTGTTCACCCAGGGGCCGCCGCGCGGCTGGGTCGACCCGTGGGTGATCGGCGCCGGCGTGGCGGCCGCGGGCTGCGGGCTGGCGTTTTTGATCGTCGAGCGCTCGGCGGCCAACCCGCTGGTGCCGTTGGCGGTGTTCGACAACCGCAACCGGGTGGCGACCTTCATCGCGTACTTCCTGGCCGGCGGCGTGATGCTCACGGTGAGCGTGATGATCGGCCTGCTGGTCCAAGACGTGCTCGGCTACTCGGCGCTGCGGGCCGGCATCTGTTTCATCCCGTTCGCGGTGGGCATGGCGATCGGCAACGTGTTGAGCACCCGGGTGGCCGGGCTGATCGCACCGCGCTGGCTGGTGATCGGCGCCGGCGCCCTGGTGCTGGGCGCCATGTTGTTCGGGTCCACGCTGCAACGCGACGTGCCGTATTTTCCCGATCTGCTGACGCTGTTCGTGGTGGGCGGCTTCGGTATCGGCGTCATCTCGGTGATCCTGCCGCTGTGCGCGGTCGCCGAGGTCGGTCCGGCCGAGATCGGCCCGGTGTCGGCGATCACGTTGATGGTGTACAACCTGGGCGGCCCGCTGGTGCTGGTCGTCATCCAGGCCGTGCAGGTGTCACGCACCCTGTATCTCGGGGGTGTCAGCGGACCGGTCACCGACATGACACCGGCTCAACTCGACGCGCTGGGCCACGGCTACACCTATTCGCTGCTGTGGGTGGCGGCAATCGCCGTGCTGGTGGGTGCCGCCGCGCTGTTCATCGGCTTCTCCGCGCGCCAGATCGGCGTCGCCCAATACACCAAGGAGGCGGTGGAGGCCGGCGAGCTGTAGGGTTCCCGCGGCCGAGTCTCCCCGAGATCGACGCCGGCGCGACAAAATCCGAGTGGACCGCACGCCACGGTCGATCTCGGCGCAGAAGCCTCCGCGTTGCCCGGCTAAGCTGGCCCGCTGTGATCACCCGGATGTCTGAGCTGTTCCTGCGCACCCTGCGCGACGACCCCGCCGACGCGGAAGTCCCCAGCCACAAGTTGCTGATCCGGGCCGGCTACATCCGGCCCATCGGACCCGGGCTGTACAGCTGGCTGCCGCTGGGGCTGCGGGTACTGCGCCGCATCGAACGGGTGGTCCGCGAGGAGATGAACGCCATTGGCGGCCAGGAGATCCTGTTCCCGGCGCTGCTGCCGCGGGCGCCCTATGAGACCACGAACCGGTGGACCGAGTACGGCGAGAGCGTTTTTCGGTTGCAGGACCGCCGCCGCAACGACTACATGCTGGCCCCGACGCTGGAAGAGCTGTTCACCTTGACGGTCAAGGGGGAGTACAGCTCCTACAAGGATTTCCCGGTGGTGCTGTACCAGGTCGCGACCAAATACCGCGACGAGGCGCGGCCGCGGGCCGGCATCCTGCGCGCCCGCGAGTTTTTGATGAAGGACTCCTACTCCTTCGACGTCGACGATGACGGGCTCAAGACCGCCTACCACGCGCACCGCGACGCCTACCAGCGCATCTTCGAACGGTTGGGTGTGCGCTACGTCATCGTGTCCGCGGTCTCCGGCGCGATGGGCGGCTCGGCGTCCGAGGAGTTTCTGGCCGAAAGCGACATCGGCGAGGACACCTTCGTGCGCTGCCGCGAATCCGGGTATGCCGCCAACGTGGAGGCGGTGGTCACCGCCCGCCCGGAGCCGCTGGCGCTCGACGGGCTGCCCGAGGCGGTCGCATACGACACCCCGGGAACCCCCACCATCGCCACCCTGGTGGACTGGGCCAACTCCGCGGGGCTGGGCCGCACCGTCACCGCCGCCGACACATTGAAAAACGTGCTGCTCAAGGTCCGCGAACCGGGCGGGGAGTGGGAGCTGCTCGGCATCGGCGTGCCCGGCGACCGCGAGGTCGACGATAAGCGGCTGGCGGCCGCGCTGGAGCCCGCCGAATACGCGCTGCTCGACGACGACGACTTCACCAAATACCCGTTCCTGGTGAAGGGCTACATCGGGCCGAAGGCGCTGCGGGACAACGGTGTTCGTTACCTAGTCGATCCGCGGGTGGTGGACGGCACCAGCTGGATCACCGGCGCCGACGAACCCGGCCGGCACGTGGTGGGGCTGGTGGCCGGCCGCGACTTCACCGCCGACGGCACCATCGAGGCCGCCGAGGTGCGCGACGGGGACCCGTCGCCGGACGGGGGGGGACCGCTGGTGAGCGCCCGCGGCATCGAGATTGCCCACATCTTCCAGCTCGGCCGCAAATACACCGATGCGTTTGCCGCCGACGTGCTCGGCGAGGACGGCAAGCCGGTGCGGCTGACCATGGGCTCCTACGGCATCGGGGTGTCCCGGCTGGTCGCCGTCGTCGCCGAACAGCACCACGACGAGCTGGGCCTGCGCTGGCCGGCGCAGATCGCCCCGTTCGACGTGCACCTGGTGATCGCCAACAAGGACGCCGAGGCCCGCACCGGGGCCACCACGCTGGCCACCGATCTGGACCGGCTGGGGATCGAGGTACTACTCGACGACCGGCAGGCGTCGCCGGGGGTGAAGTTCAAGGACGCCGAACTGCTCGGGGTGCCCTGGATCGTGGTGGTCGGCCGCGGCTGGGCCGACGGCGTGGTCGAGTTGCGCAACCGCTTCACCGGTGAGACCCGCGAGCTGAGCGTCGGGGTGTCGCTGGCCATCACCGTGGCCGGCGCCATCGCCGGGTAGCGCTGCCGCCTGCGCCGGCTGCCGCCTGCCGCCTGTCGGCTGCCGCCTGCCGCGAACGTGCGCAGAATGCCAGTTCGAGGGTGGTTTTGGCGTACAACTGCGCACGCTCGCGGGGTAGGGTCAGCCGGGCTTACTCGCTGCCGCCGGGGAACGCCCCGGCGATCGGCCAGATGTCCAACGCCCGATTCCACCGGGCGCCCAGCACCGCGCTCTGCGTCAACGCGGTGACCGCGAAGGCCCGGTCCTCCGACGTCTGGGCGTGCTCGAGGACCGCCCGCCAGGCCACCGCGGCGTCGTTTTCCATCCGCGCCGCCAGCTGGGCGGCCTCCGTGGGATTGTTCACCGGGACCGGCAGCTGGTAGCCGGCCGCGGCGACCGGGACCGTCACCGACCGGTCGGCCAACATGGTGACGACCTGATCGCGGCGGTCGCGGTGCTGGTGCAGGGCGTCGGCCACCAGGTAGTTGATGTCCGGCGGGGAATGCGCCGACACCATCCCGTAGCCGTAGATGACGCCGTATTCGGTGGTCAGCGCCTCGGCCAGGGCCGCGTCGCCGGGCTTGTCGGGTGCGGACGGGCTGGGCTCGGTTGAGGTCATGACCCGGTCTCCCCGCTGGCCAGCGCGACCGTGTAGGCGACGGTGCAAGCCGCCGCGATGGAGCCCAGCAGCCCGGCCCGGTAGCCCGACGAGCTGGCCGCCACCGTGCCGGCGCTATCGGCCGAGGTGTGCAAGGCGTTGATGACGTCGGGCAGCGTGGGCGGCGGCCCGGCTTGTGCGGTGGCGCTGGGTGAGGTCGAGGCCGCAGAGGAGGTGGGCGCGGGCTGTCCAGCCGCCCGGGCGATCTCGGTGGCCAGCGCCTGCGCGTGGTCGGAGCGCTGGGCGGCGACGGTGGTCAGCGCCGCGGCAAGCGAGGGGTCCGCCGCGGCGGCGGCCGCGGTCGCGAGCGCGCTGTCGTGGCGGGCCAGCTCCAGCTGCGCTTCCAGGTCATCGACCTCGGGCTCCGGCGTAGAACTGCACGCTGAGACCGCCACGCCGAGCAGGGCCAAGGCCACACCGCCGGCCAGCACATGACGCCTGCTGACGACGGGGGAGGTGCTGGGCACGCCAACATCCTGCCATTGCGGCCCGGTCCGACTCGCGGCGGCGACGCGAAGGCGCGCCTCACCGAACGCCGGGTCCTTCGGTGAGATTGCCGTGCGGGCTGTGCCGAACCCGGCCACCGCGACCCTCGGCGAATCTCACGAACGATCCGGGAAGCGCCGATCGCCGGTCCCCGCAGCGGCGGCTGTGCGATGGCTGAGCGCTTCGCTTCTTCGCGCCGGCATGCACGATTCCTGGCGTATCGTTGGTAGCTGGTGCCCCGGCCCGCCGACACGGCGAACCGGGGCTGAGGACTGGACAACTCAAGATGAGGAGCTCGCCGTGACCACCGGCCTACCGTCGCAGACGCAGGTGATCGAGCTACTCGATGGAGAGTTCGCGCGCGCCGGATACGAAATCGAAGACGTCGTCGTCGACACCCACGCCCGCCCCCCGCGCATCACCGTGATCGCCGACGGCGACACCGCGCTCGACCTGGACACCGCCGCGGAGTTGGCGCGTTCGGCCTCGGCGTTGCTCGACGGGCTGGACGGGATCGACGAGCAATACGTGCTGGAGGTCAGCTCCCCGGGCGTCGAGCGGCCGCTGACCAGCGAGAAGCATTTCCGCCGTGCGCGCGGCCGCAAGGTCGACCTGACCCTCGCCGACGGGGCGCAGCTCACCGGCCGGGTCGGCCCAATCCACGACAACACGCTGACGCTGGTGATCCGGTCTGGCCGGGACTGGGCGGTCCGCGAAATCCCGACTGACCAGATTGTGAAAGCCGTTGTGCAGGTGGAGTTTTCGCGGCCATCGCAGCGGGAGCTGGAGTTGGCGGGATCGGAGGCCGGAGCATGAACATCGACATGGCCGCGCTGCACGCGATCGAGGCCGACAAGGGCATCTCGGTGGATGTGGTGGTCGAGACCATCAAGTCCGCGCTGCTGACCGCCTACCGGCACACCGAGGGGCACGAGGCCGACGCGCACATCGATATCGACCGGAAAACCGGTGTGGTCAAGGTGATCGCCCGCGAGGTCGACGTGGACGGCAACGTCATCTCCGAATGGGATGACACCCCCGAAGGGTTCGGCAGGATCGCGGCCACCACCGCGCGGCAAGTGATTCTGCAGCGGCTGCGGGACGCCGAAAATGAGCGCAACTACGGCGAGTTCTCCACCCGCGAGGGCGAGATCGTGGCCGGGGTGATCCAACGGGACAGCCGGGCCAACGCCCGCGGCCTGGTCGTGGTCCGGATGGGCAGCGAAACCAAGGGCTCGGAGGGAGTGATCCCGGCCGCCGAACAGGTTCCCGGGGAGAGCTACGAGCACGGCGATCGGCTGCGCTGCTACGTGGTCGGGGTGACCCGGGGGAGCCGCGAGCCGCTGATCACGCTGTCGCGCACCCACCCCAACCTGGTGCGCAAACTGTTCTCGCTGGAGGTGCCCGAGATCGCCGACGGCTCGGTGGACATCGTCGCGGTCGCCCGCGAAGCCGGTCACCGCTCCAAAATCGCGGTCGCGTCGCGGGTGCCCGGCCTCAACGCCAAGGGCGCCTGCATCGGCCCGATGGGGCAGCGGGTGCGCAACGTGATGAGCGAGCTGTCCGGGGAGAAGATCGACATCATCGACTACGACGAGGACCCGGCGCGGTTCGTCGCCAACGCGTTGTCGCCGGCGAAGGTGGTGTCGGTGACGGTGATCGACCAGGCGGCCAAGGCCGCCCGCGTGGTGGTGCCCGACTTCCAGCTGTCGCTGGCGATCGGCAAGGAGGGCCAGAACGCGCGGCTGGCGGCCCGGCTCACCGGCTGGCGCATCGACATCCGCAGCGACGCGCCCGCGCATTCGGGCAGTCCCGGCGACCACGGCCACGGGGCGCCGCACGAGCACTGAGCCGACGCCATGACCGACCTGCGTTCCCTGGCCCGGCTCAGCGGTGCGCAGTCCCGGTCGATCAGCCCGGAGAACTTTGACGGGGCCAAAGGGGGCGGTGCCCGCGCCACCGAGGGCACCGGCGCCGCGGCCGCCGCGCACCTGGGCGCGGGTTGGAAGATCTCGCCCAGCGTCGACATCGATGGGCACGCCACCCACGAGCTGGCGGCCATCGACGGGCCGGCGCTGATCACCCACATCTGGCTGACCACGCATCACCGCCACTGGCGCAGCCTGATCCTGCGGGCCTACTGGGACGGCGCCGACGAGCCCGCGATCGAGGTCCCGCTGGGCGACTTCTTCGGCCAGGGCTGGGGCGAGTTCGCCCAGCTGTCCTCGGTGCCGGTCGCGGTAAACCCGCACGGCGGCTTCAACAGCTACTGGCCGATGCCGGTGCCCCGGCACGGGCGGCTCACGTTGGAGAACCGGGCGCCGGCGACGGCCACCGTCTATTACCAAATCAGCTACGAGATCGACGTCGACGTCGCCGGGGCCGGCTACCTGCACAGCCAGTTTCGCCGCAGCAACCCGTTGGCCGCCGGCAGCGTGCACCCGATCCTGGACGCCGTGCCCGGCGCCGGCAAGTACGTCGGCACCTACCTGGCCTGGGGGGTCAACCGTCCCGGCTGGTGGGGCGAGGGTGAGGTCAAGTTCTACCTCGACGGCGACGAGGAGTACCCCACCATCTGTGGCACCGGCACCGAGGACTACTTCGGCGGTGCCTGGAACTTCGACGTGCCCGGCCAGGGCTACACCGCGTACACGACCCCGTTTCTGGGGCTGCACCAGATCCTCCGGCCGGACGGGCTGTACCGCAGCCAGCAGCGGTTCGGCATGTACCGCTGGCACCTGGCCGACCCGATCCATTTCCACCGCGATCTGCGGGTCGACGTTCAGGCCCTGGGGTGGACGTCGCGGGGGCGCTACCAGCCGTTGCATGACGACATCGCCTCGACCGCGGTGTTCTACCTGGATCGCCCGTCGGCGCCGCGCCCGCCGCTGCCCGGCGCCGACGAGCTGGAGGTGGGCGGGTAGCGAGGGCAGAAGATAGGTGGTTCGGAACACCCCCGGCGTATAGGTAGACTGAGCCGTGATCCAGCGCGAGAATCCGGCTGTTGACTCGCGACAGCACCGCCGCCCCGAAGGACCGGTGCGAACGTGTGTCGGTTGCCGGAAACGAGAGTTGGCTGTCGGACTGCTTCGCGTAGTGGCTGCATCATCCGGGAACGGCACCTATTCCGTGATCGTTGATACAGCGGGTAATCTGCCGGGGCGGGGCGCATGGCTGCATCCCGCCCTGCAGTGCGCGAACGAAGCGATCCGACGGCGAGCTTTCGGGCGAGCGCTGCGGATCGCCGGTTCACCGGACACCTCCGCGGTGATCGAGCACCTCAACGTGCTCGCCGCCACGGACACAGAGAACAGGTAGCGAAGAACATGAGCACACCGTGAAGTCCCGATGACCATGCGTCATAGCTAAACCCGAGGCGCCGGCCCACCACCGCTGTCGCCTCATGGACAGGAGAAGTAGTGGCAAAGGCCCGCGTACACGAGTTGGCGAAGGAACTCGGTGTTACCAGCAAGCAAGTCCTCGCTCGGCTAAGCGAGCAGGGCGAATTCGTTAAATCGGCGTCGTCGACGGTGGAGGCGCCCGTCGCCCGTCGACTGCGCGAATCATTCGGCGGCGGCAAACCCGCGGCGGAAAAGCCGTCCGGCAACGGCGCGGCCGCCAAGGCCACCCCGGCCCCGGCCAAGCCCGCCGCACCCAAACCGGCCCCCGAGCCGCCCAAACCGGCCCCCGAAGCACCCAAACCCGCAGTTGAGGCGCCCCCGCCCGCTGCCGAGGCGCCCAAGCCGGCCGCCGCGGCGGCGCCGCCCAGCCCGGCCCGTCCCGCGCCGACCCCCGGCGCCACGCCCGGCCCGCGTCCGGGCCCCAAGCCGGGCCACCGCACCCCGCGGGTCGGCAACAACCCGTTCTCGTCGGCGCAACCCGTCGAACGGGCGATCCCGCGTCCGCAGGCGCCGCGCCCGGGTGCGCCCCGGCCGGGTGCCCCGCGCCCGGGTGGTGCCTCACCGGGCAACATGCCACCCCGTCCGGCCGGTGCAGGCCGTCCGCCGCGTCCCGGCGGTCCCCGCCCCGGCCCCGGCGGTCGTCCCGGCGCCCCGGCCGGCGGCGGACGCCCCGGCGGTGGCGGCGGTGGATACCGCGGCGGCGGTGCTGGCGGTGGCGGCGGTGCCCCGGCCGGTGCCGGATACCGTGGCCGCCCCGGCGGCGGTGGACGCCCCGGTCAGCGCGGTGGCGCGGCCGGCGCCTTCGGTCGTCCCGGCGGCGCGCCGAAGCGGGGCCGCAAGTCCAAGCGGGCCAAACGCGCCGAATACGAAAACATGCAGGCCCCGGTCGTCGGTGGGGTGCGGTTGCCGCACGGCAACGGCGAGACCATCCGGCTGGCCCGCGGCGCGTCGCTGTCCGACTTCGCCGAGAAGATCGACGCCAACCCGGCCGCGCTGGTGCAGGCGCTGTTCAACCTCGGCGAGATGGTGACCGCCACCCAGTCGGTGGGCGACGAAACCCTCGAGCTGCTGGGCAGCGAGATGAACTACGTCGTGCAGGTTGTGTCCCCCGAGGACGAGGACCGCGAGCTGCTGGAGTCGTTCGACCTGAGCTACGGCGAGGACGAGGGCACCGAGGAGGATCTGCAGAGCCGCCCGCCGGTGGTGACCGTCATGGGTCACGTCGACCACGGGAAGACCCGACTGCTGGACACCATCCGCAAGGCCAACGTCCGCGAGGCCGAGGCCGGCGGCATCACCCAGCACATCGGCGCCTACCAGGTGTCGGTCGACCTCGACGGCACCGAGCGGCTGATCACCTTCATTGACACCCCCGGTCACGAGGCGTTCACCGCGATGCGTGCCCGTGGTGCCAAGGCCACCGACATCGCGATCCTGGTGGTCGCCGCCGACGACGGCGTGATGCCGCAGACGGTGGAGGCGATCAACCACGCCCAAGCCGCCGACGTGCCGATCGTGGTGGCGGTCAACAAGATCGACAAGGAGGGCGCCGACCCGGCCAAGATCCGCGGGCAGCTCACCGAATACGGTTTGGTGTCCGAGGATTTCGGTGGCGACACGATGTTCGTGGACATCTCGGCCAAGCAGGGCACCAACATCGAGGCGCTGGAAGAGGCGGTGCTGCTGACCGCCGACGCCGCCCTGGACCTGCGGGCCAACCCCGACATGGAAGCCCAGGGTGTGGCGATCGAGGCGCACCTGGACCGCGGCCGCGGCCCGGTGGCCACCGTGCTGGTGCAGCGCGGCACCCTGCGGGTCGGTGACTCGATTGTCGCCGGCGACGCCTACGGTCGGGTCCGCCGCATGGTCGACGAACACGGTGAGGACGTCGAGGAGGCGCTGCCGTCGCGGCCGGTGCAGGTTATCGGCTTCACCTCGGTGCCCGGCGCCGGCGACAACCTGCTCGTCGTCGACGAGGACCGGATCGCCCGGCAGATCGCCGACCGGCGCAACGCGCGCAAGCGCAACGCGATGGCGGCGCGGTCGCGCAAGCGGATCTCCCTGGAGGACCTGGATTCGGCGCTGAAGGAAACCAGTCAGCTCAACCTGATCCTCAAGGGCGACAACGCCGGTACCGTCGAGGCGCTGGAGGAGGCCCTGATGGGCATCCAGGTCGACGACGAGGTGGCGCTGCGGGTCATCGACCGCGGTGTCGGTGGCATCACCGAGACCAACGTCAACCTGGCGTCGGCCTCGGACGCGGTGATCATCGGGTTCAACGTGCGCGCCGAGGGCAAGGCCACCGAGCTGGCCAACCGCGACGGCGTGGACATCCGCTACTACTCGGTGATCTACCAGGCCATCGACGAGATCGAGAGCGCGCTCAAGGGCATGCTCAAACCGGTCTACGAGGAGAAGGAACTGGGTCGCGCCGAAATCCGTGCGCTGTTCCGCAGCTCCAAGGTCGGCAACATCGCCGGCTGCCTGGTCACCTCCGGCATCATCCGACGCAACGCCAAGGCGCGGTTGCTGCGCGACAGTATCGTGGTCGCGGAGAACCTGACCGTGTCCTCGCTGCGACGGGAGAAGGACGACGTCACCGAGGTCCGTGACGGCTACGAATGTGGTCTGACGCTGACCTACTCCGACATCAAGGAAGGCGATGTCATCGAGACCTACGAGCTGGTGGAAAAGGAGCGAGCCTAGCGATGGCTGACCCGGCCCGGGCGCGCCGGCTGGCCAAGCGGATCGCCACCATCGTCGCATCGGCGATCGAGTACGAGATCAAGGATCCGCGGCTGGCCGGGGTGACCATCACCGACGCCAAAGTGACCGCCGACCTGCACGACGCGACCCTGTATTACACGGTGCTGGGCCGCACCCTGGACGACGAGCCGGACTACGGCGGGGCCGCCGCCGCGCTGGACCGGGCCACCGGGGTGCTGCGCACCAAGGTCGGCGCCGGCACCGGGGTGCGGTTCACGCCGACCTTGACGTTCACCCGGGACACGGTGCCCGACACCGCGCACCGGATGGACGAGCTGCTGGCCGCCGCGGCGGCCGCCGACGCCGATCTGGCCCGGGTGCGCGCAGGTGCCAAACCGGCCGGGGAGGCCGACCCGTATCGTGCCAGTGGTGCGGAGCCTGACGACGGTGTCGATGCCGAGGGCGTCGGTGACGATCGATTCGAAGGCTGACCTAGCGGTCGGGTCGCAGCGGCCCGCGGGGATACGCGTCGACGCGGTCGGCGCCAGTGAATTGCTGTCTGCCGCGGCCACCATCGGCGTTGCTTGCCACGTCCACCCCGACGCCGACACCATCGGCGCCGGGCTGGCGTTGGCCGCGGTGTTGGACAGCTGCGGCAAGGACGTGCAGGTTAGCTTCGCTGCGCCGGCGGATCTGCCGCAATCGCTGCAATCGCTGCCGGGTGGGGGACTGCTGGTGGACCCGGACTTGATGCGCCGCGACGTCGATTTGGTGGTGACGGTCGACATTCCCAGCATCAACCGGCTGGGTGGGCTGCGTGATCTGGCCGAATCGGCGCGCGAACTGCTGGTGATCGACCACCACGCCTCCAATGAGCTGTTCGGCACCGCCAATTTCGTGGATCCGTCCGCGGATTCGACGACGCTGTTGGTGGCCGAGCTGCTCGACGGGTGGGGCAAACCGATCGACCTGCCGGTGGCGCATTGTCTGTATGCCGGGCTGGTCACCGACACCGGGTCGTTCCGCTGGGCCTCCGCCCGGGCGCACCGGTTGGCGGCCCGGCTGGTGGAGTTGGGCGTCGATAACGCCGCGGTCAGCCGGGCGCTGCTGGATACCCACCCGTTTGCCTGGCTGCCGATGCTGGCCCGGGTGCTGTCCTCGGCCCAGCTAGTGCCCGACGCGGTCGGGGGCAGCGGGCTGGTCTACGCCGTCGTCGACAACCAGGAATGGATCGCGGCCCGCTCTGAGGAAGTGGAAAGCGTCGTCGACATCGTGCGCACCACGCAGCAAGCCGAGGTGGCGGCGGTGTTCAAGGAGATCGAACCGCAGCGCTGGTCGGTGTCGATGCGGGCCAAGTCCGCGGTGGATCTGGCGGCGGTCGCCTCGGCGTTCGGCGGCGGCGGGCATCGGCTGGCCGCCGGCTACTCAGCGACCGGCGCCGTCGACGACGTGGTCGCGGACCTGGTGGCCGCGCTCGGCTGACTTCCGCGAGCGTGCGCGTCCCCGGCCGACACGCCGAGGTGAAACCCGTTTTCGCGCACGCTCGCGCAGGATGGTGACCGTGACCGACACGCCCGCCGCCGGTTCGCGGCAGATTGCGGCGCTGGCGTTGCCCGCGCTGGGGGTGCTGGCCGCCGAGCCGCTGTATCTGTTGTTCGACACCGCGATTGTCGGGCGCCTCGGCGCGCTGCCGCTGGCCGGTCTGGCGATCGGCGGCCTGGTCCTCGGTCTGGTCAGCTCCGACCTGACATTTCTGTCCTACGGCACCACCGCGCGCTCGGCCCGCTACTTCGGCGCCGGCGACCGGCCGGCGGCGGTCGCCGAGGGCGTGCAGGCCACCTGGCTGGGGCTGGCGATCGGGGCGGTGGTCACCATCGCCGTCGAATGTGCCGCGGTGCCGCTGGTTTCGGCGATCGCCGGGGGCGGTGACATTGCCGCGGCGGCGTTGCCGTGGCTGCGGATCGCGATCCTGGGTGCCCCGGCGATCCTGGTGTCGCTGGCCGGCAACGGATGGATGCGCGGGGTGCAGAACACGGTGCGCCCGTTGCGCTACGTCATCGCCGGGTTCGGAACCTCGGCCGTGCTGTGCCCCTTGCTGGTGTACGGCTGGCTGGGGTTACCGCGGCTGGAACTGGCCGGTTCCGCGGTGGCAAACCTGGTCGGCCAGTGGGTTGCTGCGGTGCTTTTTCTGTCGGCCCTGCGGGCCGAGCGGGTGGGGCTGCGGGTGGACCGCGTCGCACTGCGGGCGCAGCTGGTGATGGGGCGTGACCTGCTGGTGCGCAGCGTCGCCTTCCAGGCCTGCTTTGTCTCGGCCGCGACGGTCGCCGCCCGCTTCGGTGCGGCCGCGCTGGGCGCGCACCAGGTGGTGCTCCAACTGTGGGAATTCCTTGCGCTGGTTCTCGATTCGCTGGCCATCGCGGCCCAGGCGCTGGTCGGTGCCGCGCTGGGCGCCGGCGACGCCAGGTATGCGAAATCGGTGGCGTGGCGGGTCACCGCATTCTCGCTGGCGGCCGCGACGGTGTTGGCGGTGCTGCTCGGTGCGGGCACGTCGGTGCTGCCCGAGATCTTCACCGACGACGCCTCCGTGCTGGCCGCCATCGGCGTGCCGTGGTGGTTTTTGGTGGCCCAGCTGCCGGCCGCCGGCATCGTGTTCGGCCTGGACGGTGTGCTGCTGGGCGCCGGCGATGCCGCCTTCATGCGCACCGCCACCGTAATCAGCGCCCTGATCGGGTTTTTGCCGCTGGTCTGGCTGTCGCTGATCTTCGGGTGGGGGCTGGCCGGCATCTGGTCGGGGTTGACCATGTTCATCGTGCTGCGCCTGGTATTCGTGGGCTGGCGGACGCTGTCCGGGCGCTGGGCGGTGACCGGAACGGCGTAGCCGTGCAGCGCGACACCGACCCGCCGGTGCACCGGCGCCGAAGCCCGGCGGCCGGCGGCGATGGCGTCGCTGATGGCGTCGGTCACCAGCGCCGGCTCTTCGTGGATCACCATGTGCCCGGCGGTCGGGCGGTGGATCAGCCGGGCACCGGCGATGCCCGCGGCCATCTCGCTGCCGTGCACCGCCGGGGTCAGCGTGTCGGCGCCACCGGTGATGATCGTCGTGCGCGCGGTGATGGTGGGCAGGGTCGCGCAGTGGTCGTAGATCTTCAGGCCCCGCATGAACCCGAGCTTGGTCGCCATCGGGGTGGAGTTGATCGCCCCGCCGAGGGACACGTCGGCCCAGATCTTCAGGATGTGGCACACCGGCGGACCGAACAGCCGCACCACCGCGTTCGCCAACCGGGGGAAGCGGTGCCCGATCGCGCAGACGAGATGTGCGGCCCGGCTTTTGAGTAGCCGGCCGATGCCGCGCTCGGCGACCTTCCCGGCTGCGGTCGCCACCAGGACGACGTGGTGCGGCTCGACGGGACGCAGGTGGGCGGGTCGGCCGAGGTAGGCCAACGCCGTCATCCCGCCCATCGAGTGCCCGACGAACGTCACCGTTCCGGTCACGCCGAGGGCCACCAGCACCTCGGCGAGATCCTCGGCGAGGCAGTCGACGTGGTAGGTGTGCACCGGCGCCTCGGCGGAGTCACCGTGCCCGCGGTGGTCGTAGCCGATGATCCGGACGTCGTCCCCCCACTGCCGGATCAGCTCGGATACCTGGATGTTCCAGGCGTCCTTGTTCATGCACCAGCCGTGCAGCAACACCACGGTGTGGCCGGCGGCGGGCGATCCGTGCTCGCGGACCGCCAGGGCGACCCCGTCGCGGGTGTGCACGATCCGGCTGCTGACGAGGCCGGAACCCTGGCCGCTGGGCGCCGCGTCCTGCGCCTGCGGATTGCGCTTGCGCCGATTCAGGCAGTGCGCGATGGCCTGGGCCAGCGGGTGGCGGGTGATCCGACGGAACAGCCGGGCGAACAGTCCGGGCCGACGCGGAGCCGGGGCCGGCGCGCGGCGGCAGTCGCGCATCGGGGGTGTGCTCGGCCCAGTCCTGTGCATACCGCGGTCTACGGATCCACCGACTCCTCGGTTCATGGCGATTCCTCTCGTTCCCAGACCTCGCAGCAAAAAACCGTAGCGCTGCTACGGAAAGGAATATAGCAGTGCGACGGTTGCAAGGCAAGGGCGGTTGACCTGGTGATTTGAGGAGAATCGAGACGTGTTTTCTGTCGACAGCACGGGCGATCGAGCCGCATAACCGTAGCGGGGCGCTTCCCTGGACCTGATCCCAGGGCACCAAACGGCGGAGTAAATGTAGCGCCGCTACAGAAGTATCACAGTGGGTCGAAGACCGGTCCGGCGCGCGGAGGCTCGGGCAGCACGGCGGGAAACACGAACACCTTGACGTAGCGCCGCACTTGGTCGGGATCGTCAGAACCCGGAACCAGACCGAGCAGCAAGCCCAACGCGGACGCCATCAGGAAATGGACCGCGTCGCGGGGACGCAACCCCGGGCGCAGATAGCTCTTCTTATCGTCGGCGAACTGGACGATGAGCGATTCCACGAAGTCCAGGTAGGGTGCCACGTTACTGAGCAGGTGCGCGACGTTGCCCGTTTCGGTGTGTTCGGCGAACACGGCGAACAGCGGATCGTGGGCGAGTTCCGTTGCGACCATGACGGAACTCTCCATGATCAGCGTCGGAAGGTCCGCGGACCGGCCCAGCCGGTCGGTGAGGCGGGAGATTTGGCGCAGCGTCACCCGCTTGAGCAGAGCCTCATCGACGTCGCCGCGGGTGCTGAAGTGGCGGTAGATCATCGTGCGGGTGTACCCGGCTTCGCGGGCGATGACCTCCATGGTCGAGGCGCGGTAGCCGTACTTGACCATGGAGCGTTCCGCCGCATCCAGTAGGGCTTCCCGGGCCTGCTCCGGCTCGTTTCCGCCGCCAGGGGGCCGTCCACGCCGGCGGCGCGGTGGGGTCGTCTTCGCGGGCAACCTACCTCACCTGATCGTTGTGACGTTCTGACGCGCCCTCGACCGTACCTGCCATCGGGTTGTCCTCCGGATCGTTCAATGTGGTGGCTCGATCGGCAGCGTCGGACCGCCGTACGGGGTGGGAACGGTGTACCGGCCGGTGGGGGTGTGGTTGGTGGTCGCGCTGAGGTCGGCGCCCGGAGGCGGTCCGGCGGTGTCGTCCCCGGCGGGTCGCGGTGCGTTCTTGGCGCCGCGGATCAGCACCGACGGGTCGTCGTCGCGGCAGTAGGTGTAGCGGAAGGGTTCGGGATAGTCGGCGGCCGACGGCACCCGGCGGGGGGTGCCGTAATCGCAGGTGTATTTCGGGTAGATGTCGGCCGCGGCCCACAGCCCGTGGTCGTGCATGATGCTCATCGCCGAGTCCAGCACCGATCCCCGATAGTTCGGGAACAGCGCGTTCAACGCCGGAACCCGAACGTAGAGCAGCTGCGCGGTCGTCGCCAGATTGGCCAGCAGCCCCACCATGGTGTCGGAGTTGTCGTCGTAGAGGGTGTCCAGCGTGGACAGCAGACCCGGGGTCTGGTCGAGCAAGCGGCGGTAGCCGCCGTCCATCGCCGCCACACCGGTCAGCAGGTGGCCTAGGTTGTCGGTGGTGGCTGCCAGGCCCGCATTGACGTCGGCGGCGGTCGTCAGCACAATCCGGCTGTTGCGCACCAGGCTGACGGTCTCGGGCAGCACCGAATCCAAGGTGGACAGCAGGAAGATGCCGCCGTCGACGGTGTCGGTCAGCTTGCGGGGCCCCGCATCGGTCAAACTCAGTTCCCGTTTGACGAGTTCGAGTTTGCGCGGATCGGTTTGCGCCAGCAGCCCGTCGGCGTCGGCGAGCAGCCGCGACAGCGGAATCGGGGTGGTGGTGTTTCCCGTGCCGATCACGCTGCCCTCGCCCAGGAACGGGCCCGCGCTCGTGGTCGGCACGAAGTCGATGTACTGTTCACCCGCCGCCGACAGCCCCGACACCCGCACCGGACTGGACGCCGGGATCTTGACGTCGGATTTGATCGCCGCGACCGCGTCCACCCCGTCGGTGGTCAGCGTCAGCGATTCGATGCGCCCCACCTGAACCCCGCGCAGCGACACGTCCTGGTTAGCCAGCAGACCACCGGATTCGGGCAGCTGAATTCGGACGTGGTACATCGACTGCATCGGGTTCAGCCGCAGGGCGCCGACGAGGAGATAGCCGGTCGCCACCACCAGCACCAGCACCAGCGCCACCCCCGACAGCCACGCCCGCTGGCGGTGGCCGGCCCGGACCGTGTCGACGATCAGCCGGCTGATCGCGCTGATCACCGTGGGGGCTCTGATTCAGCGGGCGTCGGCGGCAGCGCCGGCCCGACCGGGGCCCATGGATTCTGCCCCATCGGAGTGTCCGGCCCGGTGCCCACCACACGTTCCTGCAGGCGCCACAGGGCGTATTTGAGCGAGCCGATCATCTTGGCCCAGTCATAGCGTTTGGGTCCGTGGAAGGCCGGGTCGCCCTTGTAGCCGGCGTCCGGTAGTGCGCCCAGGATCAGCTTGTCGAAGCTGGCGGTCACCGCCAAGGACTGGCTGCCGGTCATTTTGATCGCCGGGGGCATCAACCGGTTCAGGGCGGCCAGGCTGGTGTCGGGGCTGACCGCGACATCGTTGAATGCGCCCGCGACGGTGTTCAGATCCTGGATGACGCTGCGGCCGCTGGTGTCGGTGCCGGCGATCGACGGGAACCGGGACAGCTGGCGGGTGGTGGCGCCGACCTGCTCGACGACATCGGCGATCTGAGTGGCGTTGGCGGACAGCGCATCGGCGGCGGGCGCCACGGCCGCCAGCAGCTCGCTGATGGACTGATTCTTCTCGTCGAGGCGATCGGCCAGCCGCGCGGTCTGTTTCAACGCCGACTCGATGTCCTGCGATCGGAAGTTGAGGGTGGCCAGCAGGTCCGTGGTTTGGTTGAGCAGGTTGCCGAACGCCTGGCCCTGATCGCCGGTGGCCTTGCCGGCGCCGTTGATGATATTGGTGAAATGCCGGACGGTGCCGCCGTTGACCAGCAGCGCGGCCGCGCCGAGCACCGATTCCACGGTGGCCGCGGCGGCGGTGGAGTCCAGGCCGATGGTGTCGCCGTCTTTCAGCAGCGGCCCGCCGGAGTCGGCCGGGGGTTTGAGTGCGACGAATAAGTCACCGAGCGGCGTGGCCGAGCGCAGTTCGGCGGTGCTGCCCACCGGGACCCGCACCCCGTCCCTGATGCGCAGCGTGGTGACCGCGGTGTAGTCGCGGGCCACCATGGACTCCAGCTGCCCGACATCGGCGCCGGCGAGCTTCACCGGCGCATGGCCGGGCAGGTTCAGCGCGTTCGCGAAGATCGCGGTCAGCAGATAGCCGCCGGGGCCGACGCCCGGCGCCGGCAACGGCAGACTGCCCAACCCGTTGGTGGCGCAGGCCGAGGTGAGCACCGCGGTCGCCGCCGCCGCAGCGACCGCCCGCCGTTTACGAAGCCGCATCGTCACTGTCCCATCGCCGAGAGGCCGTCGAGGATAAAGGTCAACCCGAAGTCGGGGCTGTAGTCCTGTAATGTCCCGGTGCTGCAGCCGAGTTGACGCAGATGCATCAGATTGCAGATCTCTTTGGCGGTCTGCCCTTCGACGAGGATCTTCTCCACCGGGGCGTGCGCCCGCACCACCCCGTTGCTGCGGTCGATGGCGTTGTAGATGTTGTCCAGGGTCAGCGGCAGCACGTCGATCAGCTCGGCGACCTCGCGCTGGTTGTCGACGACGGCGGTGACCGCGGTGTCCCCGTTGAGCAGGCTCTGTTTGAGGTGATCCCGGTTCTCGCCGATCAGCAGGTGCGCTTGCTCGATCAGTTCGGTGATTTTGCGGCCGGTGGTGCCGGCGCCGAGATCCTCGTCGGCCATGATCTGGCTTAGCTGGCGGGTTGTCGACCCGAACTGCCGCATTTTGGCGTCGTTGCGGGCGGCGGCGTCCATCAACGAACTCAGGTCGGTGATGATCGTGGTCAGCTGGTCGCGGGTGGTCACCCCGCGGTCGGAGCTCAGCCGCAGGGCGTGCGAGAGTTCGCTGAGCGCCGACCTGATCTGCTCGCCGTTGCCGGCGGTGGTGTTGGCGGCGGCGTCGACGACGTCGGCGATCGGCCCACCGCCGTCGCGGTCGCCGGCCAGCGATTTGGAGATTTTGTCGAGCATGTCCAGCACTCGGTCGAAGGCGACCGGGGTTTTGGTGCGGGTCAATCCGATGGTGTCGTGGTTACGCAGCAGCGGGCCGCCCTTATAGGGCGGGGTGAGTTCGATCTGCCGGTCGGTCAGGATCGACGTGGAGATGGTCACCGCGCGCACGTCGGCGGGCACCCGCACGTTTTTGTCGACGGTGAACTCGACCTCGACGTACTCGCTTTGCGGGGTGATCCGGGTGACGGTGCCGACCGGCATTCCGGCCACCGCGACCACGTTGTTCTCGTATAGTCCTGCCGCGCTGTCGAATTGGGCGGTCACCGTGATCGTGTTGAGCTTTTTGTGCAGGGCGTAGCCGATTCCGCCGAGCACCGTGAGCGCCAGCACGGCGAACGCGACGACCAGGGCGATGACCCTGCTTCTGCCGCTCAACCGCTGGGTTCCCTTCCCGACCGTCACCGCGGGTCGCCACCGCCGGTTTCTCATTTGCAGTCCTTGAAGTATTCGGGCATGTTGAATTGTTTGGCGCGTCCGCTGATCGCGCACAACCAGGAGTCGATGGCCAGCCCGCCGGGGACATTGAATTCGAAGGCGGGACCGTATCCGCTGGCGTTCGTCAGGTCCCGCACGCTCACCGGTGCGACCTGCAGCAGATCGCGGAACAGGTCGTCGTGCTGGCCGATCATGTCCGTCAGGGCGTGCAGGTTGGTGAGCATCTCACCCAGCAACGGCCGGTCGTTGACGACGATCTGGCTCAGGCTGGTCACCAGTCGGGTCAGCGCAGCCAGCATGGCGTGGAAGGTGTCTTCGCGCGCCACAAACCGGCCGAGCAGGTCCTGACCCTGATCGACCAGGGTGCCCAGGTTGGCCTGCTGGGTGTGCAGGGTGGTGGCGACCCGCTGGGTGTTGGCCAGCAGGCTGCCGATTTGATCGCGCCGGCTGGCGACGATCGTCGACAACGTGTGCAGGTTGGTCATCGCCTGCGGCACCACGGTCGGCATCCCCTGCAGCTGGGCGCCCAACACCTGCAGCGATTTGCCGAACTGGTCGGAGTCCACCTGCTCGAAGGTGGTGGTCGCATCCTCCAGCAGCGATTGCAGATCGTAGGGGACCTCGGTATGGGCCAGCCCGATCGTCTTGTGCGGTAACGTGTCCGGCCCGTCCGGGAGCAATTCCAGATACCGCGATCCGAGCACGGTCATCACCTTGATGACCGCTCGGGTGTCCTTGCCCAGCGCAATGTCGTTACGCACCGACAGACCGGCTTCGACGTGATCGCCGTCGAGTTTCATGCTGGTGACCTTGCCGACTTCGATGCCGGCGATGGTGACCGGATTGCCGGGGTGCAGCGACGCCGCCTGCAGGAACTCGGCGGTGTAGTGGGTGTAGCCGACGCCGACCAGCCGCCACGTCAACGAGGTCCCGACCAGCACCGTCAGAACCGTCAGCGCCACGAATCCCAACCGGGTCTTGTTGTAGGACTCCAGTGGCCGGTGCCGCCAGCGTTGGATCCAGGTCGGCGCCGTCGAGGTGGGCGTGGGGTCAGCCATTGGCCATGCTCCGGCATCGGGGGGTGTGCCAGGCTTGGTTCTTCGGGGTGATCGGGTTGGCGTTCCCCGGTGTGGCCGCGTTGACGATGTACGTGATGACATCGTTGAGCCCGGGGAAGAAGCCGAGGTTCAGGTCGCACAGATAGGCCTCGGCGTAAGTGCCCTCGCCGTACCCACGCGCGATACCTTTGAGCAGCAGCGGCAGGTTGTCGCCGGTGAACGCCAGCTGCGGTTCGATGCCGACCATGTGTTTGGCGAAACCGGGTTGGCGGGTGATCATTTCGTTCAGCGACGGAAAGACGTCGTCGGTGATGACCGACAGCTGACGGGAGGCGTGGGCCAGCGAGCCGATCGAGGACTGCAGGGCGGGGCCGCGGGCGTCGAAGTCGCTGACCACGGCGCGGGCCCCGGTCAGCGCCTGATCGAGGTTGTCGTTTTGTTGGGCGATACTGCCGGTGGCGTTGTTGAGGCTGGTGATCAGGTCGCCGAGGTCTTGATCGCGTCCGGCCAGGGTCTGGGTCAGCGTGGAGGTCTGGTCGATCAGCGTGGTCAGGGAGGCCTTATCGCCCTGCAGGGACTGCAGCACCCCCTTGGTCAGATCGTCGGCGGCCTTGGGGTCCAGCAGGGAGAACAATGGCTCGAATCCGTTGAGCATGGCCCCCACGTCGAAGGACGGGTCGGTGCGTTCCACCGGGATGACGCTGCCCGGCGGCAGCAGATCGGTGCCGCCGATGGTGCCGCGCGACAAGCCGAGATAGCGTTGCCCGATGATGTTTTGGTAGGTCACCGAGGCGACGGTGTTGCCGTAGAGTTTCTGGTCGTTTTGGACGATGAAGTCGACCTTGGCGAGTTTGCCGTCCAGCTGGACTTTTTCCACCCGGCCGACGCGCACCCCGGCCATGCGCACGTCGTCGCTTTCCCGCAGCCCGTACACGTCGGTGAAGACGGCCGAATACTTGTTGGTCGGCCCGGTCACGTCGCGTTGCAGGGTGGCGTAGACCAGCCAGGTCACCGCGACGGCGACGACCATGAAGATCGACAGGCCGATCAGCGGTCCGCGGATTGTCATTTGGGCTCCTCGACAGGTCCGGGTTCGATGGAGACGGTCATGCCGCGGGCCACCGGGCCCAGCAGCAGCTGGGTCGCCACCGACGCCGGGTGCGGTTGGCCAGTCATCACCCCGAGCTGGGCGCGTTCGACCTCGCTACCCACCGGGCCGACGTTGCCGCCGAACGAGGCCGGCGCGGCCGGGGCCGGGCCGGGGGGCAGCGGTGGCGGTGGTTCCGCCGGTCCCGGTGCGACCGGTGCGGGCGGAATGGGCGGTCCGGGTGGTGGCGGCGGCGCGGCCAGATCGGGGTCGGCGGTGCCGGGCACCCGGGGCGATGGGGCCGTCCACCACGGCAGCGGCGGATTAGGGTCCTCCAGGTCGGGGTTGGGATTGATCAGTGGCGGCCCCACCGCGATCAGGTTTCCGTCGGGGCCGATCTCGGTGCCCGGCGGCGGTGCCAGCCCCGCGGGTAGGTGGTAGTTCTGCGGTAGCAGCGCCTCGGGCAGGTCGGGCCGCTCCGCGATCAGCGGGGCGGTGTAACAGCTGGGGGCCTTCAGTTCGCCGTAACGGGGACAGTCCGCCCGGGTGTAGGTGTAGGTCGGGGTCAACGACAGGATGCCGCGCATATGACCCACATCCAGGTCGGGATCCCACACCGCTTCGAAGAACCGGTCCGACAGGCCCGGGATCCGGGTGAAGATCGGCACGAACTTGTCGTGGTTCACGGCGAAGACGCCCAGCGCCGGGGTGAAATCGTGGCTGAGCTGGATCAGCTGGTCGATGTGGTTATCGACGGCGGTCCGGGTGGTGCCCAACGTATTTTGGGACCCGGCGATCAGCGATTCCAGCTGGGCGCGGGTCTCGGCGAAGGTCTGCATCGGTTTGATCGCCTGGTGCAGGGCATCGACCAGGTCTGGGGCGGTGGCCTGCAGCCCCTGGGTGGCCGCCAGCAGCGCCGACACCGTCGACGGGGTCTCGGGCTCGGTGGCGACGATCGCGTTGAGTTCGTTCAGCATCCGGTTCAATTGCCCAGCGGCGGTGAGCAACTGGGTGCGCCGATGATCGGTGGCCGCCCCGATCGCGGCCAAAATACCGATGCTGTGGTCCTCGCGTCCCCGCCCGGTGGCCGTCAGGATGTCGCGCAGCTTGGAGATAGCGGTTTGGAAGATCACCGTCGGCAGCTCGGCGTCCTCCCGGATGTGGGCACTGTCGCTGATCGCGGGGCCGTGCGGGACGGCGGCGGGGTCGACCAGTTGGATCGAGGACACCGCGAACACGTTGGAGGGCACCACCCGCGCGGTCACGGTGGCCGGGATGTCTTTGGCGTATTGGGGTTTGAGGTCGATGTACACGTAGTTGGGTTTGCCGAAGGCCGCCGGGGTGACGTCGTTGACCGAACCCACCAGCAGGCCGTGGTACTTCACGTCGGATTTGCTCGGCAGACCGTCGCCGACGTTGATCAGGTCGGCGACCACCCGCACGTAGGCGGTGAACCGCCCGGTGGACTTCGCCAACAAGCCTGCCACCAGGAGAGCGATCACCACCATCATCGCGACTCCGCAGCTGAGCAGTTGTTGGTCGGTGGGACCGCGGCCGTCCAGGTCGAGCGAATTACCCATCTACCCACCAAAACTCGCGCCCGGCGTCGATGCTCCACAGCGCCATCAGCAGCTCACCGACCGTGGTCAACGAGGCCAGCGGATGCCGCTTGACATACTCGGTAGTCCACTCCTCAATGGCAGCCACACCATCGGGCTGCCGTTCCTGCACTGCGTGCTGGCTGTGTGCTGTCATCGTCCCGTTTGCTCCATTGACTGTCGGAGCGTTCGGGTAACCGCACCGCGGTCGCAACTATCGTGAAACTGGCAGCGTGGCAGGGTGATTCGAGGACCATCCGGGCGAGCGCGACACATGTGCAGCATCACCTGTCACCCTCCTTTGATCGCCCGGCGGGTCGCAGATGCATCCCCGGGGGACTTTCCTGATGGCGTCGCATGGCCGGTTTGGGCACGATCTCGATAGATCTGAGATAGTACACAGTGAGTATAAGCTGTCAATAACCAGAAACGATCTGCGTTCTGGATGTTGGTTCAAGTACGGGAAGGCCGACGCGATCGTGGCGACGACCAGATCGCTCGACATCGCGTCAGGCGTGGCGGACTAATTAAACTGTGGCCAAACATAATAAAGATATCTCTGGTTGTCTCACCAGCATTGGGCGAGTGCGAGATACAAGCCGCTGGGAAGACGGTTGGCAGGCCGCGGGGTCTGTGGCTGGGACGCACTTGCATCGGTCGACGTCGGTCATTATTGACAGATGTTGATAATTCATACAATATGTCGCGTTAAGATACGACGACGACGTTGTGGTTCAGTCCTGAACGCGGCAGAACGCGGCCGAGGCGCCACGATGGTGATCGCCGCCGCTGTTGAGGCTGAACCGTCCCGTAGAGGAGCTATCGATGCAAGAGGACTGGCGCGGTGCACATCAACGTGATGTAGCTGGTATCCGGGACGGCAACGCGGTAGCGCCTCGGGGCGGTCCAGCGGCCGACGTCAAGGTCCGGGGGTGGAGGTGCAATCCCCTCGACTACGGCCTCAGTCGGATCCTGCGGCTGCCCGCCGCCACCAACCAATACACCGTGCACCGGGTTGCCGTCCCGATGCGTGACGGGGTGGAGTTGCTGGCCGATCACTACGCGCCGACCGGCGACGCCGTCGGCACCTTGCTGGTCCGGTGCCCGTACGGTCGCGGGTTTCCGTTTTCGCTGGTGTTCGCCCGGGCCTACGCCGCGCGGGGCTACCACGTGATCTTGCAGAGTGTGCGCGGCACCTTCGGTTCCGGCGGGGTGTTCGAGCCAGTGGTCAACGAGGTCGCCGATGGTGCCGATACGGTGGCCTGGCTGCGCCGCCAGCCGTGGTTTACCGGGACGTTCGGCACCATCGGGCTGTCCTACCTGGGGTTTACCCAGTGGGCGCTGCTGGCCGATCCGCCGCCGGAGTTGGCCGCGGCCGTCATCACCGTGGGCCCGCACGATTTCAGCGCGTCGTCGTGGGGCACCGGGTCCTTCGCGCTCAACGACTATTTGGGGTGGAGCGACATGATGGCCCACCAGGAGGACCGTCCGCGGCTGCGGGCCGGCATCCGCCAACTGGCCGCGCAACGCAGGGTCAAACACGCGGCCGTCGAGCTGCCGTTGGGGGCGGCCGGTCGGGCGCTGCTCGGCGACGGGGCGCGGTGGTACGAGTCGTGGATCGAGCACCCCGACCCCGACGATCCGTTCTGGGAGCCGTACCGGTTGGGCACCGCTTTGGAGCGGGTGGATGTTCCGGTGCTGCTGCTCAGCGGCTGGCAGGACCTGTTTTTGGAGCAAACGCTGGCCCAGTACGCCCGGCTGCGCGACCGCGGCGTCGAGGTGGCGCTGACCATCGGGCCCTGGACGCATACCGAAATGCTGACCAAAGGGTTGGGCACCATCACCCGCGAATCACTGCGCTGGCTCGACACCCACCTGGGCGGCGCGGCGGGCCGCCCGCGACCCCCGGTCCGGGTTTGCGTCAGCGGGCGAGGTTGGCGCGAGCTGCCGGATTGGCCGCCGGCCACCGCCGCGCGCACCTGGTATCTGCACCCTCGCGGCGCGCTGCGCGACGTCGCCCCCGACCCGTCGGCCGCGGCCGCGTCGTTTCGCTACGACCCCGCCGATCCGACACCCACCATCGGAGGTCGCCTGCTGTCCCCAGAAGGCGGTTACCGCGACGACACCCGACTGCTCGGCCGCCCCGATGTGCTCTGCTTCACCGGCGATCCGCTGGCCGAGGACCTGGACGTGTGCGGCACCCCGGTGCTGGAGTTGGCACACAGCTCGGACACCCCGCACGTCGATGTGTTCGTCCGGATCAGCCGGGTCGACGCCTGCGGGCGCTCGGTCAATATCAGCGACGGCTACCGGCGCCTGGACCACCACAGCGGCATCCTGCGCATCGACCTCGACGCGGCCGCCGCCCGGTTCGTGGCCGGCTCACGCATCCGGGTGCTGATCGCCGGGGGCAGCCATCCCCGCTACGCCCGCAACCTGGGCACCGGCGAACCCCCGTCCTGCGGGCACCGGATGCGGCCGGCCACCCACACCGTGCAGTTCGACACCTCGCGGCTGATATTGCCGGTCTCTGCTGGGGATGGCTTAGCGCACCTGTGAGCGGCCCCGCTGCAGCACGGCGTCGCGGTTGGCGGCGATATCGTCGCCGCTGGTGCGGCTCATCCACTGCCGGGCGGAGTCGGCCTCGATCCACAGCCCCGCGCTGGTCTGGGATTCGTCGATGCGGTGATACGAGGCCAGCAGCGCCCGCACCGCGGCCTGGTTGTTGCCGACGATGGAGGCGGCCACCTCCCGCGCGGCGGGCAGCAGTTTCTCGTGCTGCACCACCTCGGTGACCAGCCCGGCGCGCAGGGCGTCCCCGGCGGACAGATAGTCACCGGTGAGGCTCATCCGGCGGGCTAGGCCCACGCCCACCTTCTGCGGCAGCCGCACCGACAGGCCCCAGGTCGGCAGCAGCCCAACCCGGGCGTGGGTGTCGGCGAACCGGGCTTGCTCCGAGGCGATCAGGATGTCGCAATACAAGGCCATCTCCAGCCCGCCGGTGACGGCCGCACCGTTGATGGCGCCAATCACCGGCTTGCTCATGGCCGGCCAGCGCGGTGAGATGTCGGGCAACTCCGTGGAGCTGCCCAGCTCCTTGAGGTCCAAGCCCGCGCAAAACACCGGATCGGCGCCGGTGAGGATGACGACGTCGACGGCGTCATCGGTCTCGGCATCGGCCAAGGCAGCGAACAACCGGTCGCGCAGCGCCGCCGACAGCGCGTTGCGCGACTGCGGCCGGTTCAACGTCAAGGTGCGCACCCGGTCGGTGGTGTCGATCAGCAGGACGTCGTCGGCGTTGGTCGTCATGGCATCACCGTAGCCAGTCGGGCATGGGCCCGCGCCGACGGGCTGGCAGGCGGCCGGGAACAAGCGCTCCGAATCTGGCTGATTGAAACTCGAATTCCCTGTGCCCGCATGAGTTCTGGACTGATCGCTGGGTGTGTGCGCGGTTCGCGACGGCGGGGCCGGCGCTATACAGGGCGCATGACCACAACCTTGTCGACCTCTTCGGCGGCTCCCGCACTGCCGGCCGGGGCCACGCTGCGCAAACTCACCGCCGACATCGGTGCGGCCGTCACCGGGCTGCGGCTCGGCGGTGACCTCGACGACACGACGGTACGGGCAATCCGGCAGGCGGTCCTCGACCACAAGGTGGTCATCTTCCGCGGCCAGCAGCACCTCGACGACGACACGCAGCGCGCCTTCGCCGGCCTGCTCGGGCCGCTGACCCTCGGGCATCCGACGCTGGCGTCCCGCACCGCTGGGGCGGTGCTGGAAATCGACTCCGAGCATGGCCGCACCGACAGCTGGCACACCGACGTGACCTTCGTGGACCGCCCGCCGGCGTTCTCGGTGCTGCGCCCGATCGTGCTGCCGGACTACGGCGGCACCACCGCCTGGGCCAACACCGCGGCCGCCTACCGGGGGCTGCCGGATCAGCTGCGGCTGCTGGCCGAATCGCTGCGGGCTGTGCACACCAACCGCTACGACTACGTCCGGACCCATCAGCGTGAACCCGACAAGGGCCAGACCGGAAGCGAACGCCACGACGCCCGGGCGCACTATGAGGAGTTCCGCTCCACCACCTATGAGACCGAACACCCGGTGGTGCGGGTCCATCCCGAAACCGGGGAGCGGGCGTTGCTGCTGGGCCAATTCGTCAGCCGCATCGAGGATCTCAAACCGTCGGAGTCCGACGCGCTGTACCGCATCTTCCAAGACCGGATCACCAAGCTGGAAAACACCGTGCGCTGGCATTGGCAGCTGGGCGACGTCGCGATCTGGGACAACCGGGCCACCCAGCACTACGGGGTCTCCGACTACGACGATCTGCACCGGCGGCTGCACCGAGTCACCGTGGCCGGCGACGTGCCGGTGGGGGTGGACGGGCGGCCGAGCCGGTCCCTGGTCGGCGAGTCGACGGCCTATCTGTCTTCCGTCGGCTGATTACGCTGGAGCGCATGTGCCCGGCCCACACCGCCCCCGCCCTCAAGGAGTGGAGCGCCGCCGTGCACGCGCTGCTAGCTGGGCGGCAGCGGGTCCTGTTGCGTAAGGGCGGTATCCACGAGAAACGCTTCGATGTGACCGCGCGCGAGTTTCTGCTGTTCCCGACGGTCGCGCACAGCCACGCCGAGCGGGTCCGGCCCGAGCACCGCGATCTGCTCGCCGCCGCGGCCACCGATTCCACCGACGACCAGGTGCTGATCCGGGCGGCTGCGAAAGTGGTGGCCGCCGTGCCGGTGCAGCGCCCCGAGCGCCTCGATGAGGTCGCCGACCTGCACATCTGGACCGCCGAGTCGGTGCGCGCCGACCGGCTCGACTTCCGGCCCAAACACCGGCTGACGGTGCTGGTGGTGCAGGCGATCCCGTTGGTCGGCCCGGTGCCGCTGACCCGCACCCCCGACTACGCCGGGTGTGCCAGCTGGGTGCAGCTGCCGATCACCGCGGCGTTGGGCACCCCGGTGTGTGACGAGGCCGCGTTAGCCCACGTGGCCGCCCGGGTCCGCGACGCGGTCGGGTAGTGGCGTCGCGGCGGTGCTGCCGTGATGGCGGGCCGCCACGTCCGGGTGGGCGCGGGTGCGGGATTTCCACGCGTTCTCCCCGTAGGTGGCGTAGATGGGGTTGGCCGGATCGGCCTCCACCCCGCGGGCATGGGCCGCGAGCTCCGTGGGCAGCTCGATGATCGGGATCTGCGCGTCCAGCGCCGGATTGAAGAAGTAGGGGATCGACACCCGGTCGGCGCCGGGCGCGGGTGCCAGCACCCGATGCCGCGTCGCGCGTAGATACCCGCGGGTCGCCACCTCCAACAGTTCGCCGATATTGACGATGAACGCCCCGGCGACCGGGGGCACGTCGATCCAGTCCCCGTCGTCGAGCTCCACCTGCAGCCCGCGGGAATCCGGTTCGACCAGCAGCAGGGTCAGCACCCCGGAGTCCTTGTGCGCGCCGACGCCCTGCTCGGTGTCGGCGGTGCCGGGATAGCGCACCACTTTGATCAGGGTGGCGGGTCGGTCGGTGAATGCCCGGTCGAATACCGTCTCGTCGGCGCCCAGCGCGGCGGCCCAGTGCCGCAGCAGCCGATGGCCCAGCGTTGACAGCGCGGCATCCCAGGCCAGCAGCGCGGGCCGGAACTCGGGCAGCGCCGACGGCCACAGGTTCGGGCCTTGCAGCCGCCAATAGCCGCGCGCGTCGGGGATGGTCTGGAGTTCCGGACCGATATCGACCTGTTCGCGCCAGTCGACACGGCCGTTGGTGAGTTCACCGCCGATCCGCGAATAGCCGCGAAACTGCGGGCTGCGCAACTGGCTGATCTGCTGTTTGGCCGCGGCCGGCAGGGCGAAGAAGGCCCGCGCCACCCGCAGCACTCGCGCCGACAAGCCGGCCGGCACGCCGTGGCCCACCAGATAGAAGAACCCGAACCTGTGCGTTGCGGTCAGCAGCCGGGCACGGAATTGGTCGCGGTCTGCCTCGGCGTCGGTCAAATCCAGAATCGGCAGCATGTACTCGACTATGACCGCCGCCGGGAGCGTCCGCCATTCGGACCGGGATCAGGGGCGGGCGGAAACCGGCAGCACCAGCCGTGAGGTGCCGAACTGCACGGTGTGGGTGGCCGGCCGCATCCGGTGCCCGGACACCGGGGGTTCGCCGGTGCCCAGGTTGCGGGCGTAGCGGGGATGGCAGCCGCCGGCGATCAGCACCCGCAGGCGGGAGCCCGCCGCGAACCGGCGGGCGATCGGGTCCAGTTCGATGCGCAGCGGCCCGGAGTGTTCCCGCAGCCGCCGGTAGCCGTCGCTGACGTTGACCGAGCGGCCCTTGGCGTCGACCTCGCTGATCCGGACGAACACGTCGACGTGCGGGGTGTCGGAGCTGTGGGCCAACTCCAGCACCGGGGTGCCGCACACGTCCAGGTCGTCGGTCAGCGGGTCGCCGGTGAAGCTGAGCACGTCGTGGCGTCGGTACAGCCGGCTGTCGTCGCGGTAACCACTGTCCGGCGACAACAGTCGGCCCCCGATAGTGGGGGTGGGGTCGGCCGGGTCATAGCGGAAGGACGCCGTTGCGGTCCCGTCCGGTGCCGCGCCGGTCAGCCGGCTGGCGGGATGCAGGTACCAGGTGTGCGCCGTGCTGGCCGGCGGCCAGTCCGACAGGTCACGCCAGCCCCGACCGGTCAGGCAGATGCGGACCCGATCGGGCCGGGGTGCACGATCCAGGCCGCCCAGGTGGGTGTCGAGCCAGTTCAGCGATTCCCGGCTGACGGTGCCCAGTCCGGCGGTGAGCATCGAGGTGTGGGTCCAGGGGCCGATGGTCAGCGCCACGTCGACGCCGCGGTCGCGCAGCCGGGCGTACTGGGCCAGCGTTTGCTCCAAAAACAGGTCCTGCCAGCCGCTGAGCAGCAGCACCGGAACGTCCACCCGCTCCAGCGCGGCACCGAGCCGCATCGACTCCCAGAACGGATCGTCGGGGTCGGGGTGCTCGATCCACGACTCGTACCAGCGCGCCCCGTCGCCGAGCAGCGCCCGACCGGCCGCCCCCAACGGCAGACCGGCCGCCGCCCGGCCCACCCGGCGTCGGGCGGTCAGCTGGCGGATGCCGGCCCGCAGCCGCGGGCGGTCCTCCTGGTGGGCCATCATGTCGCTCCAGCCCAAAAAGTCGTTGAGGGTGAATGACCCGGTGCCCCACGACGACGCGCTGAAATCGTGCGGGCCCACGGTGATGACGGCCGCGGCCAGCTCCGGCGGCGGATCGGCCAGCAGCGCCCACTGGGTGAAGCCCAGGTAGGACAGCCCGATGGTGCCGAACGTCCCGGTGAACCACGGCTGGCGGCGCAGCCAGGCCACCGTGTCGGCGCCGTCGGCGACCTCGTTGACCATCGGCACGAATACCCCGCCGGAGCCGAAGGTGCCGCGCACACTCTGCAGGATCACGTGGTAGCCCCGCGCGGCATAGATCCGGGCGAACACCAGCGAAAACGGAAACCCGCGACCGTAGGGGCACCGGACCAGCAAGGTGCCGACGGCGTCGGCGGTCGGCGCGTAGTGATCGGCGACCAGCGAGACCCCGTCACGCATCGGGACGGCAACCCGGTGCACCGTGTAGCCGGTGCTCGGCGCGGGCAGTTGCAGCACCCGCCCCAGGGCGCGGTCGGTGAGCCCGTGCAGCCGGCCCGGGCTGCCCCGGCGGGCGGTGTCGGCGGTGGCGGTCATCGCTCAGTAAATGTAGTGCGGGGACAGTTGCTGGGCGCGCATCATGTTCTCGGCCGGGCAGTCGACGTCGGGCTCGGAGTAGACCGGCGAGTAGTACAGCGACTGCTGGATGACCCCGTAGCTGGTCTTGAACGTCACCATGCAGGAAAACCACCACCGGTTGTTCCAGTCGGTGGGCTTCATCACCCAGTACTGGGCGGCGCGGTGGCCGTTGATCGTGGTTTCGACGGCGTCGGCCGGCAACGACTGTTCGTAGCTGCGCCAGATGATCGGTTCGACGGCCATCTGGTAGTTGCCCGCGTCGAACTCGCAGCGTTTGCCCTCCACCGGTTTGGGTGGCGTGTAGGCCAGACCGAGCCCGGCGATGACGTCGTAGGGGATGTCCTCGCAGGCATCGAACGGACGGGGGTTGGTGGTGTTGACCGGCGGTTTCGTCGGGGTGGTCATCGGTGCGGTGGTGGATCGCAGCTGCACCGTCGCGCCGTCACCGCGGGGGGAGTCGGTGCCCTGAGCGACGACGAGGACCGCCATGACCAGCGCGCCCAGCGTCGCGATCAACCGCACTTTGGTGAGCATGAGACCCCTCGCAGTCGCCGACTTCCTGCCGGGGAGTGTACAAGTCGCGGTCACGCCGCTACAGCCGGAATGAGAACCTGTTTCAGTTCGGCGCGGGGCGCACCGGCTAGGCTGGGCGACTGTGGCAGCCACGGAGTCGACGCGCGAGCACCGCCCGACGCTGTGGGCGATCTCGGATCTGCACACCGGCCACAGCGGCAACAAGCCGGTCACCGAATCGCTGTATCCGTCGTCGCCGGACGACTGGCTGATCGTCGCCGGGGACGTCGCCGAACGCACCGACGAGATCCGCTGGTCGCTGGACCTGCTGCGGCGCCGCTTCGCCAAGGTGATCTGGGTGCCGGGCAACCACGAGCTGTGGACCACCGGCCGGGACCCGGTGCAGATCTTCGGCCGGGCCCGCTACGACTATCTGGTCAACATGTGCGACGAGATGGGGATCCTCACCCCCGAGCACCCGTTCCCGGTGTGGACCGACGAGGGCGGCCCGGCCACCATCGTGCCGATGTTTTTGCTGTACGACTACACCTTTCTGCCGGCGGGGGCGACCAGCAAGGCCGAGGGCCTGGCGATCGCCAAGGACCGCAACGTGGTGGCCACCGACGAGTTCCTGCTCTCACCCGAGCCGTACGCCACCCGCGACGCCTGGTGTCGCGACCGGCTCGCCACCACCCGTACGCGGCTGGAGGAGCTGGACTGGATGACGCCGACGGTGCTGGTCAACCACTTCCCGCTGGTGCGTGACCCCTGCGAGGTGCTGTTTTACCCGGAGTTCTCGCTGTGGTGTGGCACCACCGAAACCGCGGACTGGCACACCCGCTACAACGCGGTCTGCTCGGTGTACGGGCACCTGCACATTCCGCGCACCACCTGGTACGACGGGGTGCGCTTCGAGGAGGTGTCGGTGGGCTACCCGCGGGAATGGCGGCGGCGCAAACCCTACCGCTGGCTGCGTCAGATCCTGCCCGACCCGCAGTACGCGCCGGGCTACCTCAACGACTTCGGCGGCCATTTCGTCATCACCCCGGAGATGCGGGCGGCGAGCGAGCAGTTCCGGGAACGGCTGCGCCAACGGCAGGCCCGATGAGCGCCCTGCTGGACGCGGTGCTGCCACCCGGTGCGGCAGACCTGGCGTTCGCCGAGCGCTACGACGACCCGCCGGATGCGCATCCGCTGCCCGAAGAGGTGCCGCTGATCGCCAAGGCGGTGGCCAAGCGGCGCCATGAGTTCATCACCGTCCGGTACTGCGCCCGGCTGGCGCTGCAGCAGCTGGGGGAGCCGCCGGTGCCGATCCTCAAGGGGGAGAAGGGCGAGCCGCGCTGGCCCGACGGGGTGGTGGGCAGCCTGACCCACACCGCAGGGTTCCGCGGCGCCGTGGTGGGGCGCCAGCCCGCGGTGCGTTCGGTGGGCATCGACGCCGAACCGCACGACGTGCTGCCGCACGGCGTGCTCGACGCGGTGAGCCTGCCGGTCGAACGCACCGAGCTGGCGGCGCTGCCGTCGGACCTGCACTGGGACCGGATCCTGTTCTGCGCCAAGGAGGCCACCTACAAGGCGTGGTTTCCGCTGACCCAGCGCTGGCTGGGTTTCGAGGACGCCCACATCACGTTTTCCCTTTCCCGCGAGGCCTCTTCCCCCGAGGCCTCTTCCCCCGAGCGTGCGTGTCCCCGGCCCGACACGCCGTCCGATGACCCGGACCTGCGCACGCTCGCCGCCGGCGGCGAGTTCGTGTCGCAGATCCTCATCGACCCCGCCGCGCGGTCCGGTCCGCCGCTGACCACGCTGCGCGGCCGCTGGGCGGTGGCCGACGGACTGGTGCTGACGGCGATTGTGCTGTGAGCGGTAGCCCGACCGGGCCCGGCATCGTCATCGTCGACAAACCGGGCGGCATGACCAGCCACGATGTGGTGGCCCGGTGTCGACGGATCTTTGCCACCCGCAAGGTCGGCCACGCCGGAACCCTGGACCCGATGGCCACCGGCGTGCTGGTGATCGGGGTGGACCGCGCCACCAAGATCCTGGGCCTGCTGACCACCGACACCAAGGGGTATGCCGCCACCATCCGGCTGGGGCAGACCACCTCCACCGAGGACGCCGAAGGCGAACTGCTGCATCAAGTTTCGGCTGAGCACTTGACCGAGGCGGCGATCAGCGCGGCGATCGCCGGGCTGCGCGGCGACATCGCGCAGGTGCCCTCGGCGGTCAGCGCGATCAAAGTCGACGGCAAACGCGCCTACCGGCTGGCGCGGGAAGGGCAGCCCGTGGAACTGGCCGCCCGGCCGGTGCGCATCGACCGCTTCGAGCTGCGGGCGCTGCGCCGCCCCGCTGGGCTGGTCGATCTTGACGTCGAGGTGGACTGCTCGGCGGGCACCTACATCCGCGCCCTGGCCCGCGACCTGGGTGCCGCGTTGGGCGTCGGCGGCCACCTGACCGCGCTGCGGCGCACCCGGTCCGGCCAATTCGGCCTGGATCAGGCCCGCACGCTGGACGACCTGGCCGAACACCCACGGCTGAGCTACCCCCTGGATGCGGCCTGCCTGCAAGCCTTCCCGCGGCGCGGCCTGGGGACCGACGAAGCCGAGGCCGCCCGCCACGGCAGGCCGCTGAAACCGGCGGGCATCGACGGCATTTACGCCGCCACCGCGGCCGACGGGACGGTGATCGCCCTGCTGCAGGACGCCGGCAACCGCACCAAGTCGGTGGTGGTGCTGCGACCGGCCACCCTCTAAGGGCGCTGGTGGGCGCCGGTACCCTAATGCGATGACAAACAAGGTCTACGTGGTCGGCGTCGGGATGACGAAGTTCGAGAAACCGGGCCGGCGCGAGGACTGGGACTATCCGGATATGGCCCGCGAGTCCGGCACCAAGGCGCTGGCCGACGCCGGCATCGCCTACTCCCAGGTCGAGCAGGGCTACGTCGGCTATGTCGCGGGCGATTCGACCTCCGGGCAGCGGGCGCTCTACGAGTTGGGCATGACCGGCCTCCCGATCGTCAACGTCAACAACAACTGTTCGACCGGGTCCACGGCGCTGTACCTGGCGGCGCAGGCCATCCGCGGCGGGCTGGCCGACTGCACCATCGCGCTGGGCTTCGAGAAGATGCAGCCCGGCTCGCTGGGGGGCGGCGCCCAGGACCGCGAATCGCCGATGGCCCGCCACGTCAAGGCCATGGCCGAGCTCGACGAGTTCGCGATGCCGGTGGCGCCGTGGATGTTTGGTGCGGCCGGGCGCGAGCACATGCAGCAATACGGGTCCACCGCCGAGCATTTCGCCAAGATCGGCTACAAGAACCACAAGCATTCGGTCAATAACCCGTATGCGCAGTTCCAGGAGTCCTACACCCTCGAGGACATCCTGGCGGCGCGGATGATCTCCGATCCGCTGACCAAACTGCAGTGCTCGCCGACCTCGGACGGATCGGGGGCGGCGATCCTGGCATCGGAGGCCTTCGTGGACCGGCACGGGCTGGCCGGGCAGGCGGTGGAGATCGTCGGTCAGGCGATGACGACCGATTTTTCGTCGACGTTCGACGGCACCGCTAAGGCGTTGATCGGCTATGACATGAATGTGCAAGCCGCCCAGCGGGTTTACGACCAATCTGGCCTGGGCCCGGAGGATTTCCAGGTGATCGAGTTGCACGACTGCTTCTCGGCGAACGAGCTGCTGCTCTACGAGGCGCTCGGGTTGTGCGGTGTCGGCGAGGCGCCCAAGCTGATCGACAACGGCGACACCAGCTACGGCGGGCGGTGGGTGGTCAACCCGTCCGGCGGGTTGATCTCCAAGGGGCATCCGCTCGGGGCGACCGGGTTGGCGCAGTGCGCCGAGCTGACCTGGCAGCTGCGCGGCACCGCCGACAAGCGCCAGGTCGACAACGTCACCGCCGCACTGCAGCACAACATCGGCCTCGGCGGTGCCGCCGTGGTCACCGCCTACCAGCGCGCCGAGCGCTGACTTAGCGCCGCTGGCCACAGCCGCGCAGTAACATACCTGCAGAACTGTTTGTAGTGGAAGGCAGGCGCGATCAGCGGTGGCGACGAGTGTCGGTGGCCGGGCGGGGCGGCGCACCCAAGCCGAGCGCAGCGCCGCCATGCGCACGCGTCTGCTCGACGCGACCATCGAGTGCCTGGTCTCCTACGGCTACTCCGGCGCGACCACACCGCGCATCGCCGAACTGGCCGGGGTTACCCGCGGCGCCCAGATCCACCACTTCCGCTCCAAAGAAGACCTCGTGGTCGCGGCGATCGAGCACCTGGCCCAGCAGCGCGCTCAGGCCGCGATCCGCGAACTAGGCCGGGTGCAATCCAGCCCGGATCCGGTATCGACGGTGCTCGACTTCCTGTGGGAAGCCCACCAGGGGCCGATGTTCGTTGCCACCATGGAACTTTGGGTGGCCGCTCGCACCGACCGGGTGTTGGCGCAGCACATCGAGCGGGTGGAGCCAGTGGTCAACAGCACGTTGATCACGGCGATCGCCCAGATGCTGCCGGAACACCCGGCGCAAAAAGAGATCCGCAACATCGTCTACACCGCGATGGATGCGCTGCGCGGCATCTTGGTCGCCAGCTTCGTCGACAACGATCCCGAACGCGCGCGGCGCCGCTGGGAGCGTGCCTCGGTGCATCTGCGCGCCATCGCGGCCGGGGTATTGCCACCGGCTTTGTCGGATTAGCCGCAACTTTCTCGGACTAACCGCGGCTGTCGCCGCCGCCCGCCATGAGGCCACACCGTCGGCGTCCGGAGCCAGCCCTTGTAAAGATGCAATCAGGTATGTATGTTTCTGACGCGGGGGCTGGACGGTTCGGGAAGGGGCGCGATGGCCAACAAGGTGTACGTGATCGGCGTGGGGATGACGAAGTTTGAGAAGCCGGGGCGGCGGCTCAACGACGACGGCTCGGCGTGGGACTACCCGGATATGGCCCGCGAGTCCGGCACCAAGGCGCTGACCGACGCCGGTATCGCCTACTCCCAGGTCGAGCAGGGCTATGTCGGCTACGTCTACGGCGAGTCGACCTCCGGGCAGCGCGCTCTGTACGAACTGGGATTGACCGGTATCCCGATCGTCAACGTCAACAACAACTGTTCGACCGGGTCCACCGCGCTGTACCTTGCCGCGCAAGCGATCCGCGGCGGGCTGGCCGACTGCACGATCGCGCTGGGTTTCGAGAAGATGAAGCCGGGATCGCTGGCCGCGTCCTACGACGACCGCGCGCAGCCGATGGACAAACACATCCTGGCGATGGCCGAGATCTCCGAGGTGCTGTTCCCGCCGGCGCCGTGGATGTTTGGCGCGGCCGGCCGCGAGCACATGCAGCAATACGGGTCCACCGCCGAGCATTTCGCCAAGATCGGCTACAAAAACCACAAGCATTCGGTGAACAACCCGTACGCGCAGTTCCAGGACGAATACTCGCTGGACGACATCCTGGCGGCGCGGATGATCTACGACCCGCTGACCAAACTGCAGTGCTCACCGACCTCGGATGGCTCCGGCGCTGCGATCCTGGCCAGCGAGTCGTTCGTCGACAAACATGGGTTGGCCGGGCAGGCGGTGCAGATCGTCGGCCAGGCGATGACCACGGACTTCGCATCGACGTTCGACGGCACCTGTAAAAACCTGATCGGCTACGACATGAATGTGCAAGCCGCCCAGCGGGTTTACCAGCAATCCGGTCTGGGCCCGGAGGACTTCCAGGTGATCGAGTTGCACGACTGTTTCTCGGCGAACGAACTGCTGTTGTACGAAGCTCTGGGGCTCTGTGGTGAAGGCGAAGCGCCCAAGTTGATCGACAACGGTGACACCAGCTACGGCGGACGCTGGGTGATCAACCCGTCCGGCGGGCTGATCTCGAAGGGACATCCACTGGGGGCAACCGGGCTGGCGCAGTGCGCCGAGCTGACCTGGCAGCTGCGCGGCACCGCCGACAAACGCCAAGTCGACAACGTCACCGCGGCGCTGCAGCACAACATCGGCCTCGGCGGCGCCGCCGTGGTCACCGCCTACCAGCGCGCCGAGCGCTAAACCATACCGGAGGAGAAAACAGCATGGGACACATTGAAGCCACCAAGAACCTGTCGGTGACCCCGGACGCGTTGTGGACGACGATCAGCGATCTGTCCAGTTGGGACAAGTGGTTCACCATTCACGAGAAGTGGCTGCAGGAGCCACCGGCGACCCTCGCCGAGGGATCGGCGCTGACCGCCAAGATCGTCATGCTCGGGATGGCAAACAAAATCGAATGGACGATCGACAAGGTCGGGGCCCCCACCAGCCTGACGCTGTCGGGGACCGGTATGGCCGGGGTGAAGTGCTGCTTCGAGTTCTCGGTGGCTCCGGATGGTGACGGCTCGCTGTTCAGTGTGTCCGGTGACTTCGAGGGCGCACTGATCAAGGGCGCGTTGGGCAAGGCGGTGGAGAAGGACGGCGCCAAGCAACTGGACAAGACGCTTGCGCAACTCGAAGCCTTGGCGTCGGCGGCGGCCTAGGCATGCCCGACGACGAACTGGCCTTTGACGACAGTGGCTTGAACACGTGGTCCGAGGAGGACCACTTCGAGGTGACGCGGGACCGGATCAGCGCCTACGCCCAGGCGACCAACGACCCGATCCCCGCGCATCGGGCCGGTGAGGTCGCCCCGCCGGTGTTCGCGATCGTGCCGGTGTTCGAGTCGCTGCTCACCCCGGCCGTCGAGGTGGCTCCGGTGGAGTTGATCCCGCGGGTGGTGCACGGCGAGCAGGACTTCCTGTTTCACCGGCCCATTCGGCCGGGGGACACGCTGGTCTCACGCGGCAAGATGATCGGCTACGAGGGGCTGGAGAAGGGGACTCGGGCGGCGATCTACCTGGACTGCCGCACCGAGGACGGCGAGCTGGTCAACGAGCAGTACGTGACCTGCTTTTTCCGTGGCCACAATGCGGGCAAAAAAGTCGGTGAGCTCAGCCCCGAGCACAAATTCGATGCGGCCCTGCAGGATCGGGCGCCGATCGCCAAGGTGGTGCAGCACGTCGATCGCGATCAGACGTTCCGGTACGGGCCCGCCGCAGGGGATCCGATGCCGATCCACCTTGACGAGGAGGTCGCCCGGGATGCCGGCCTGCCCGGCATCATCGCCCACGGGCTGTGCACCATGGCGTTCACCTCATGGGCGGTGCTGACCGAGGTCGGCGGGTCGGATGTGCACCGGCTCAAGCGGTTGGCGGTGCGGTTCTCGAAGATGGTGCTGCCCGGCGACGATCTGGAGACCAGGATCTGGAAAACCAACTCGGTATCCAACGCGACCAGCTACGCCTTCGAAACGACGCGGGTGGGCACCGACGAGCTCGCCATCACCGACGGTCTAGCCGTCATCGCCGATTAGCCGGGATCAAAGGAGCAGACACATGGGAGCTTTAGCGGGACGGGTAGCCGTCATCACCGGCGCCGGCCGGGGCATCGGACGCGAGCACGCACTGCTGTTCGCCAAGGAGGGCGCCAGCGTCGTGGTGAACGACCTGGGCGGCAGCAACGCCGGCGAGGGGGCCGACGCCGGTCCGGCCCAGCAGGTGGTCGATGAGATCGTCGCGGCCGGTGGGCGAGCGGTGGCCAACACCGACAACATCGCCGACTGGGATGCGGCCAACGGCGTGGTGCAGCAGGCCATCGACGAGTTCGGTCGGCTGGACGTGCTGGTGAACAACGCGGGTATCCTGCGGGACTCGTTCATCGCCGGGATGGCGGAGTCGCAATGGGACGCGGTGATCGCCGTTCACCTCAAGGGCCACTTCGCGATGCTGCGGCACGCCGCCGAATACTGGAAGACCCAGTCCAAGGCCGGGGATCAGCCCAACGCCGCGGTCATCAACACCGCATCCGGTTCCGGGGTGACCCTGCCCAACGCCGGGCAAGCCAATTACGGTGCGGCCAAGGCCGGTATCGCCGCGCTGACGTTGATCGCCGCCGAGGAACTGGAACGCTACGGGGTGCGGGTCAACGCCATCGCCCCGATCGCCCGCACCCGGCTCACCCTGGCCACCCCCGGGATGGGCGCCTTGATGAGTGAACCGGCGGACGGCGAGCTGGATCTGTTCAGCCCCGCCAACATCTCCCCGCTGGTCGCCTACCTGGCCACCGAGAAGTGCCCTGTCACCGGTGCGGTCTACGCGGTGCAGGGGGGTGCGATTTCGCGGCTGGCGGGCTGGCATGACACCGACACCATCGAAACCGACGGTGTCTGGCAGATCGACGACATCGCCGCGCGGTTGCCGCAGTAGCCACCCACGACAGCAGGAGAACACCATGTTCGAGTGGTCTGACACCGACATCATCATGCGGGACACGGTGCGGGAGTTCATCGACAAAGAGATCCGCCCCCATCAGGACGCGTTGGAAACCGGCGACCTGTCGCCGTATCCGATCGCGCGCAAACTGTTCAGCGAGTTCGGCCTGGACGTGATGGCCGGCGAGGCGGTCAAAACCATGCTGGACAAACAACGCGCCAAGGTCGAGGCGGGCGCGGCGCAGCCCGACCGGGGCGCCTCGGGCGGGCTGGGGGAGATGGGTGGCCAGCTTTCAGCGGCCGCGGTGCTGGTGTCCGAGCTGTCCGGGGTCAGCATCGGGCTGCTGAGCACGATCGGGGTCAGCCTCGGCCTGGGCGCGGCCACCATCATGAGCCGGGGCACCCTGGCACAGAAGGAGCGCTGGCTGCCGGATCTGATGACGTTGGACAAGATCGCGTGCTGGGCGATCACCGAGCCCGACGCCGGCTCGGATGCCTTCGGCGGCATGAAGACTTACGTCAGGCGCGACGGCGACGACTACCTCCTCAATGGGCAGAAGACGTTCATCACCAACGGCCCAGAAGCCGATGTGCTGATCGTCTACGCCAAGCTGGATGACGGTTCGGCTGTCGACCGGCGCAGCCGGCCGGTGCTGACCTTCGTGCTCGACGCCGGCATGCCGGGGCTCACCCAGGGCAAGCCGTTCAAGAAGATGGGCATGATGTCCTCGCCGACCGGCGAGTTGTTCTTCGACAACGTGCGGCTGACGCCGGATCGACTGCTCGGAGAGACCGAACAGCACACCGGCGGGGACGGCCGGGACAGCGCCCGGGCCAATTTCGTCGCCGAACGGGCCGGGGTGGCGTTGATGGCGTTGGGCATCATCAACGAATGCCACCGGCTGTGCGTGGACTACGCCAAGACCCGCACGCTGTGGGGCCAGAACATCGGCGGATTCCAGTTGATTCAGCTGAAGTTGGCCCAGATGGAGGTGGCCCGAATCAACGTGCAGAACATGGTGTTCCAGACGGTGGAGAAAATCCAGGCCGGGAAGATCCCGTCGCTGGCCGAGGCCTCGGCGATGAAGCTGTACTCCTCGCAAGCCGCCACCGAGGTGGCGATGGATGCCGTGCAATTGTTCGGCGGCAACGGCTATATGGCCGAATACCGGGTGGAACAACTGGCGCGTGACGCCAAATCGCTGATGATCTACGCGGGCAGCAACGAGGTGCAGGTCACCCACATCGCCAAAGGCCTGCTGGGCGGATGATCAGCGAATCCCGTGCCTGCTACGGCGGCGTGGGCACCCGGGTCCTTTCGGTCGCTGGCGACGGGACACCGATCGTTCTGCTGCACGGGTACGCCGACAGCGCCGACACCTGGCGAGGGGTGCTCACCCGGCTGGCGGCGGCGCGGCGACCCGCGTTCGCCGTCGACCTGCCCGGCTTTGGGCAGGCCGGCCCGCGCCGCCCTGGACCGTTGGTGCCGCAGTTCGACGCCTTCGTCGACGCGCTCCTCGCCGATACCGGTCCGGCGGTGTTGGTCGGCAATTCGCTGGGCGCGGCGACCGCGGTGCGCGCCGCCGACCGCCAGGGTTCGGTGAAAGCGCTGATCGCCCTGGATGATCCGCTGAACGCCCACCATTGGCTGGCCCGGCTGGCCCGTAGGCGCCCGGTGTCCGCCCGGCTCTGGTCACGGGTGGGCCGCGCCCCGATCCCACCGCGGGTGCTTCGGGGCGCCACCCGGCGTCTGGTGCCCAAGGTGCTGTACGGACCGGGGGTGGCCGCCGACGCTGAGGTGGTCGCCTACTGGACCGGCATCGCGTCCCGGACCGCCGATGTCGCCGAACTGGGGCGCTACGCGTTCCAGTACGCCTACGAAACCGCTGGTGGACACCGCGATGTGCGGGTCAGTTGCCCGACGGTGATCGTGCACGGCGCGCGGGACCGCATCATCCCGGTGCATTCCAGCGGGCTGCTGCACCAGCAGATCCCCGGCAGCGAGTTGGTGGTGCTTCCGAGGTCGGGGCACTGCCCGCAACTGGACAATCCGTCCGAGGTGGTCCGGATCATCCTGGCGGTGCTGGAGCGCACCGACAACCGCGAGGAGGCTAGCTAGATGCGTGACCGCTTGCGCGCGTTGCGGGTATTGGCCCGGCGCGGCATGGTCGAGCCACTGCGGCCGGACCGCGCGCTGCACGCGCATCTAGCCGTCCGCCGTTACGGAATGGTCGGAGGCCTGATCGGACACGCCGCAGCCCGCTACGGCGCCGCGCCCGCGGTGACCGACGAACGGGGCACAATGAGCTTCGCCGACCTCGAGGCGGCGTCCAACGCGCTGGCCCGCGGACTGGTGGAGCGCGGCCTTGGCCCGGGCTCGGTGCTCGCTCTGATGTACCGCAACCACCGCGGCGTCCTGCTGGCGCTCGGCGCTGCCAACAAAATCGGCGTGCGGGTGGTGCTGATGAACACCGGCTTCGCCGGACCGCAACTGGCCGACGTGTGCATCGGCGAACACGTCGACGCGATGTTGGCCGACGACGAGTTCACCGAACTGCTCACCGCCCTGCCCGCCCCGCTGCCGTGGCTGTCGGCCGATGCACTGTCCGGCGGACAGTCATCCGCGCCGTTACCGGCGCCCGCTAAGCCCGGTGGCATGGTCTTGCTCACCAGCGGAACCACTGGAACACCGAAAGGAGCTCCCCGCAACAAGATCGACCCGCTGCAATCGGCGCAACTGCTCGATCGGATTCCCCGGCCGGCCAACAGTGCCTACATCGTGGCCGCCCCGTTGTTTCACGCAACCGGGCTGGCAACCTGCGCGCTCGGGCTGGCGTTAGGTAACCGGATCGTGCTGGCTCGTCGTTTCGACGCCGGGTCGACGCTGCGGGCCATCGGCGCGCACCGGGCCGGCGCGCTGGTCGTGGTGCCGACCATGCTGCAGCGCATCCTCGACCCGGGTCCCGACGTGGTCGGCAGGTCCGACACGTCGTCGCTGCGGGTAGTTTTCGCGGCGGGGTCGGCGCTGTCCCCGGAGCTGTGCCGGCGCACCGCGGCGACGTTCGGCGACGTGCTGTACAACCTGTACGGGTCCACCGAGGTGGCGGCCGCCGCTATCGCGACCCCGCAGGAGCTGCGCCGCGCGCCGGGTACCGTCGGCCGGCCACCGTTGGGTGTCCGGCTGGCCTGCTACGACGCCGACCGCCGCCGCATCACCCAGCCGGGCCAGGCCGGAACGCTGTTCGTGGCGAGCGGGTTATCGTTTTCCGGCTACACCGACGGCAACCACAAGGAGATCGTCGACGGGCTGTTGTCCACCGGGGACACCGGACATTTCGACGGATCCGGCCTGTGGTTCGTCGACGGCCGCGGGGACGACATGATTGTCTCGGGTGGGGAGAACGTCTTTCCACTCGAAATCGAGAACCTGCTCGCCGGACACCCCGACATCGTGGAAGCGGCAGTCATCGGTGTTGACGACGCCGAGTTCGGCAAACGGCTGCGCGCCGTCGTGGTTCTCCGCGCGGACGCCATCCTGGGCCCCGACGACGTCAAGTCGTTCGTGCGGTCCCACCTGGCGCGGCACAAGGTGCCCCGGGACGTGATGTTCGTCGACGCGCTGCCGCGCAACGAAACCGGCAAGCTGCTGAAGACCGTGCTGGCCGCCGATCCGGCCTGGGACTGACTGGCGAAGGGCAGAGCATGGCGAAAACGCACACCGCAGTTCGAGACAAAGTCGTCGCCATCACCGGCGGCGCCCGCGGTATCGGCCGGGCCACCGGCACAGCGTTCCTGCGCGCCGGCGCGCGGGTCGCGCTCGGCGACATCGACGTTGCACTCGTCGAAAAGACCGCCGCCGAGCTTGCCGAGTCGACCGGCGGCGCGGTGATCGGGCTCGGACTCGATGTCACCGACCGGGCCGGATTCGCAACATTTCTCGATGACACCAGCGTCTGGCTCGGACCGCTAGACGTGCTGGTGAACAACGCCGGCATCATGCCCACCGGCCTGTTCAGCGACGAGGACGACGCGATGACCGACCGGATGCTGGGGGTCAACCTCGTCGGTGTGCTGCACGGCTCGAAGCTGGCCGTGCAGCGGCTTTCCGGTCGCGGCGGCCACATCATCAACATTGCGTCGCTGGCGGGGACGGGCGCGTTTCCCGGGTTGGCAACCTACTGCGCCACCAAGCACGCGGTCGTCGGCTTCTCCGAAACCCTGCACTTGGAACTGGCCGACGCGGGTATTGGTGTCACCGCGGTGCTGCCGGCGATTGTCCGCACCGAGCTGTCCGCCGGGAACAGCACCCCGGATTGGCTGCGGCCGGTCGCCGAGGTCGATGCGGAGGAGGTCGCGGCCGCGGTCGTGGCCGCCGTGGGTGCCCGGCGCGCCACGGTGGTGATCCCAAAGGCTATGGGCGCCATGGTGAAAGCGATGTCGTTGTTGCCCGCCCGGGCCCGGTACCGGATCGCGCATGCAGCTCATCTGGACACGGTGTTCACCACGGTCGATCCGCGGGTCCGCCAGCGCTACCACCACCGGATCACCGAGGCCGGGCGTTGAGGGCCGCTCCGCGCTCGACCTATTGCTGCCTACGCGTACAGTGCCTCGAATTGCTTGATGGAGCGTTCGATATCGCCCTTGACGGCGCGAGCGGCGGTGGCCCCGATCGGGCCGAACAGCGGCCGGCCGCCCATGTCGATCCGCAGCGCGAACTTGCAGCCCGCTGCTGTCGGCTTGACGGTCATCGCCAACGCGTATTTGGTGCCACCCACGCCGTCGCCGGTGATCTCCAGCTGCGCCGGCGGCTCGATTTTGCGGATCGTCCAGGTGACCCGATTGCGCAGGCCTTTGGCGCCGGCCACCCCGACCAACGTCGTTCCCGCCGTGAGTTCGGCAGGCACCTCGCCCCGCCACCCTTGATGCAGCGACAACCAGTCGCCCAGGTCGGCCAGGTTCGACACGTGGGCCCAGGCTTGCTCCGCCGTCATCGGCAGTTCGCGGGAAAGCTCGAGTTTGGCCATCCGGCTACGCCACCACCCAGATCGCCTGGGCGGCCGGGCTGCCCAGGTCGACGGTGCTGGCTGGATCGTCCAAGCCCTCCGTATTCTCGATGGCCACCGAGATGATGCCGGCGAACTCGCGGCGGGTCAGCACCTTCAGCCGCGAGTCCAGGCTGATCCCGACGCTGTCGAAGTAGCGCAGCATCTCCGGATCGGCGTCGGAAATCCGGGCCACCGTGCCGGCCTCGCCGTCGTGGCATTCCCACAGCTGCCGGGCCGGCGGGCTGGGCACCTGACCGTCGGCGGCCGGGATCGGGTCGCCGTGCGGGTCGCGGTGCGGAAACCCCAGTTTGGCGTCGATGCGGGCCACCAACCGGTCGGACACCGCGTGCTCGAGCACCTCCGCCTCGTCGTGCACCTCATCCCAGCTGTAGCCCAGCTCGTTGACCAGGAAGGTCTCCAGCAGCCGGTGCCGGCGCACCATCGCCAGCGCCGCGCGCCGGCCCGCCTCGGTCAACGCCACCGCCCCGTACTTGGCGTGATCCACCAGACCCTGGTCGGCGAGTTTGCGGATGGACTCCGAGGCGGTGCTGGCCGACACCCCGATCCGTTCGGCCAGCATTTTGGTGCTGACCTTGTCCGGCGACCATTCCTGAGCGGTCCAGATGACCTTCAGATAGTCCTGGGCAACCGTGGACAGGTCGGCGGGCTCGTCCTCAGGGCGCACACCTAAAAGCTTAAGCAATCGTCACCGCGTCTGGGGATCTCGCGCCCACTTGCGCCATGGTGCGGTCCGCGCCGATAGGCTTGCCCCTGTGCAGCGGTGGCGGGGGCAAGACGAGATCCCCACGGACTGGGGCAGATGTGTACTGACCATCGGTGTGTTCGACGGGGTGCACCGCGGACACGCCGAACTGATCGCGCAGGCGGTGAAGGCCGGGCGGACCCGCGGCGTGCCGACGGTGCTGATGACGTTCGATCCGCACCCGATGGAAGTCGTCTTTCCCGGTAGCCACCCCGCGCAGCTGACCACGCTGACCCGGCGAGCCGAGCTGGTCGAGGAAGCCGGGATCGACGTGTTCCTGGTGATGCCGTTCACCACCGACTTCATGAAGCTCACCCCGGACCGCTACATCCACGAACTGTTGGTGGAGAACCTGCATGTGGTGGAAGTCGTGGTGGGCGAGAACTTCACGTTCGGCAAAAAGGCCGCCGGCAACGTCGAGCTGCTGCGCCGCGCCGGGGAACGGTTCGGCTTCGCCGTGGAATCCATGTCGCTGGTGGCCGAACACCTCGACTCGGAGACCGTGACGTTCTCCTCGACCTACATCCGGTCCTGCGTGGACGCCGGCGACGTGGTGGCCGCCGCCGAAGCGCTGGGCCGTCCGCACCGGGTCGAAGGGGTGGTGGTGCGCGGCGACGGGCGCGGCAAGTCGCTGGGCTTTCCCACCGCCAACGTGGCGCCGCCGATGTACTCGGCGATCCCAGCCGACGGCGTGTACGCCGCCTGGTTCACCGTGCTCGGGCACGGTCCGGTGACCGGAACCGTCATCCCCGGGGAGCGGTACCAGGCCGCGGTGTCGGTCGGGACCAACCCGACGTTCTCCGGGCGCACCCGCACCGTGGAGGCGTTCATCCTGGACAGCACCGCCGATCTGTATGGACAGCACGTCGCGCTGGACTTCGTCGCGCGCATCCGGGGGCAGCGGAAGTTCGACTCGGTGCGCGACCTGGTGGCCGCGATGGACACCGACACCGGCCGGGCCCGCACCCTGCTGGCCGGCGACTGACGCGGCGATTCGGCGGCGCCGACGCACGCTGCTAGACTCCCCGGCGAAACGACGCGTGCTGCAGTTCGCGGTGGCCGCCCGTTAATTCCCTGATCGCGGACCGATTGATGGAGATAATTTCGTGGCGCTGACAGCCGAGCAGAAAAAAGAGATCCTGGCCGACTACGGCCTGCACGAGACCGACACCGGCTCCCCGGAGGCCCAGGTCGCGTTGCTGACCAAGCGGATCATCGACTTGACCGAGCACCTCAAGGTGCACAAGCACGACCACCACTCGCGGCGGGGGCTGCTGCTGCTGGTGGGTCGGCGCCGCCGGCTGCTCAAGTACGTGGCCCAGGTCGACGTGGCGCGGTACCGCTCGCTCATCGAGCGGCTGGGCCTGCGCCGCTGACCCACCCGCCCGTCATGCGCGCCCTGCCCGCGGCCGTGCTGCTGGCCGCGATCACCGTATTGGGGGGAGTGACCGGCTGTTCGTCACCGGCGAACGCCGCCGACCTGAGGGTGGGGGATTGTCTGCAGCTGGGTGGCACCGCGGACCGGCCGGAGGCCGCCAAGGTGGCCTGCGGCGGCGCGACCTCGAATTTCAAGGTGGTGGCCACCGTCGTCGGCGCCGCCAACCGCGAGCAGTGCCCCACCGATGTCGACTCCTCGTATTCGATGCGCAACACGTTCAGCGACGCCAGCAGCACCGCCTGCCTGGACATCGACTGGGTGATCGGCGGCTGCATGAGTGTCGACCCGGCCAACACCACCGACCCGTTCCGGGTGGACTGCACCGACAGCTCGGTGCCGCACCGGCAGCGGGCCACCCAGATCCTGCGCGGTGTGGCCAGCGTCGACGAATGCACCAGCGGCCTGGGCTACGCCTACGACGAACGCCAGTTCACCGTCTGCGTGGAGGACGTGACCTGATTCCGTCGGCGCCGTGCGCACCCGGGCCGCGTTCGCGCAAGGGTTTGCCTCGCGGCGGCGAAATAGGGCCTCACCGGGCCCGCAGTGTAGAGTGAGGGCGTTCCGGGCCAGGTCGGCCTGGACATCGGTGCGGTGTGCGCGATCCGCGCGTACCGCTCCGGCATGTGACGACGAGACACGGTAAGACAGCCACGGCCTGCATCGGGCGGTCTTCGGTAGTGGCTGCCGGGCACCCAGCGGGTCCGATCCGGCAGCTTCGATCGATGGCCGTAGCCGCATCCAGGTTTGAGTCTCGGGTCCCTGTCACACGCGAAACAGCTGAATAAACCCAGAGAGGCCGTACGGACATCCATGTCTGTAGCTGAAATTGATCAGGGCGTGTTCGAGGCGACCGCCACCATCGACAACGGGAGCTTCGGCACCCGCACCATCCGGTTCGAGACCGGTCGGCTGGCCCAGCAGGCCGCCGGCTCCGCCGTCGCCTACCTCGACGACGAAACCATGCTGCTCTCGGCGACCACCGCCAGCAAGAGCCCCAAGGAACACTTCGACTTCTTCCCGCTGACCGTCGACGTCGAAGAGCGGATGTACGCCGCGGGACGCATCCCCGGCTCGTTCTTCCGGCGCGAGGGCCGGCCGTCCACCGACGCGATCCTGACCTGCCGGCTCATCGACCGGCCGCTGCGCCCGTCGTTCGTCGACGGCCTGCGCAACGAGATCCAGGTCGTGGTGACGGTCATGAGCCTGGACCCCAAAGACCTCTACGACGTGCTGGCGATCAACGCCGCGTCGGCCTCCACCCAGCTGGCCGGCCTGCCGTTCTCCGGCCCGGTCGGCGGGGTGCGGGTGGCCCTGATCGACGGCACCTGGGTGGCGTTCCCGACCGTTGAGCAGCTCGAGCGGGCGGTGTTCGACATGGTGGTGGCCGGCCGGGCCCTCGAGGACGGCGACGTGGCCATCATGATGGTCGAGGCCGAGGCCACCGAGAACGTCATCGAGCTCGTCGACGGCGGCGCGCAGGAGCCGACGGAGGCCGTGGTGGCCGAAGGGTTGGAAGCCGCCAAACCGTTCATCGCGGAGCTGTGCAAGGCGCAGCAGGAACTCGCCGACGCCGCCGCCAAACCGACCGCCGACTACCCGGTGTTCCCCGACTACAACGACGACGTGTACTACTCGGTGTCCTCGGTGGCCACCGACGAGCTGGCCAAGGCGCTGACCATCGCCGGCAAGACCGAGCGCAACGACCGCACCGACGAGATCCGGGCCGAGGTGCTCGAGCGGCTCGCCGACACCTACGCCGGCCGGGAGAAGGAAGTCTCCGCCGCGTTCCGGTCGCTCACCAAAAAGCTGGTGCGCCAGCGGATCCTGACCGACCACTTCCGCATCGACGGCCGCGGCATCACCGACATCCGGGCGCTTTCCGCCGAGGTCGCGGTGGTGCCCCGGGCGCACGGCAGCGCGCTGTTCGAGCGCGGCGAGACCCAGATCCTCGGGGTGACCACGCTGGACATGGTCAAGATGGCCCAGCAGATCGACTCGCTGGGACCGGAAACCTCCAAGCGCTACATGCACCACTACAACTTCCCGCCGTATTCGACCGGGGAGACCGGCCGAGTGGGCTCGCCCAAGCGGCGCGAGATCGGGCACGGTGCGCTGGCCGAGCGGGCGCTGGTGCCGGTGCTGCCCAGCGTTGAGGAGTTCCCGTACGCCATCCGCCAGGTGTCGGAAGCGTTGGGCTCCAACGGTTCCACCTCGATGGGTTCGGTGTGCGCGTCGACGTTGGCGCTGCTCAACGCCGGGGTGCCGCTGAAGGCGCCGGTGGCCGGGATCGCGATGGGCCTGGTGTCCGACGACGTCGAGGTTGATGGTGCGGTGGAGCGCCGCTTCGTCGCGCTGACCGACATCCTGGGCGCCGAGGATGCGTTCGGCGACATGGACTTCAAGGTCGCCGGCACCAAGGACTTCGTCACCGCACTGCAGCTGGACACCAAGCTCGACGGCATCCCGTCCAAGGTGCTGGCGGGTGCGCTGTCGCAGGCCAAGGACGCCCGGCTGACCATCCTGGAGGTGATGGCCGAGGCCATCGACGCCCCCGACGAGATGAGCCCGTACGCGCCGCGGGTCACCACGATCAAGGTGCCGGTCGACAAGATCGGTGAGGTGATCGGGCCCAAGGGCAAGATCATCAACGCGATCACCGAGGAAACCGGGGCGCAGATCTCCATCGAGGACGACGGCACCGTGTTCGTCGGCGCCACCGACGGCCCGTCGGCGCAGGCCGCGATCGACAAGATCAACGCCATTGCCAACCCGCAGCTGCCCAAGATCGGCGAGCGGTTCCTGGGCACCGTGGTCAAGACCACCGACTTCGGGGCGTTCGTGTCGCTGCTGCCGGGCCGCGACGGGCTGGTGCACATCTCCAAGCTCGGCAAGGGCAAGCGGATCGCCAAGGTCGAAGACGTGGTCAAGGTCGGCGACAAGCTGCGCGTGGAGATCGCCGATATCGACAACCGCGGCAAGATCTCGCTGATCCCGGTGGCCGATGCGGACACCGACGGCACTGCCGAGACCGCCGGGGCCGCGTCTGCCGATGCCGCGACCGCCAGCAGCTAACCTGGCGGCGGTGCGCCGCACCACCTTGCCCGGTGGGTTGCGCGTGGTCACCGAACACCTGCCCGCGGTGCGCTCTGCCTCGGTCGGGGTCTGGGTCGGGGTCGGTTCGCGCGACGAGGGTGCCACCGTCGCGGGGGCCGCGCACTTCCTGGAGCATCTGCTGTTCAAGGCCACCCCGTCGCGCACCGCCGTGCAGATCGCCCAGGAGATGGACGCCGTGGGTGGTGAGCTGAACGCGTTCACCACCAAGGAGCACACCTGCTACTACGCGCACGTGCTCGACACCGACCTGGAGTTGGCCGTCGATCTGGTCGCCGACGTGGTGCTCAACGGCTGCTGCGCGGCCGCCGACGTGGAACTCGAACGCGACGTCGTCCTCGAGGAAATCGCCATGCGCGACGACGACCCCGAGGACGCGTTGGGTGACGTGTTCTTGTCGGCGTTGTTCGGTGATCATCCGGTGGGGCGGCCCGTGATCGGCACCGCGGACTCGGTGTCGGCGATGACCCGCGCGCAGCTGCACTCGTTTCACGTGCGCCGCTACACGCCGGACCGGATGGTCGTCGCGGTGGCCGGCAACGTCGACCACGACGCGGCGGTGGCGCTGGTCCGGGAGCGGTTCGGGCCGCGGCTGGTGCGCGGACGCCGCGCGGCCGCGGCGCGCAAGGGCACCGCGCGGGTGCCCGGCCGGCCCGGTCTGACCCTGGTGAACCGGGACGCCGAGCAGACCCATCTGTCGGTCGGTGTGCGGACCCCGGGCCGGAACTGGCCGCATCGCCGGGCACTGGCCGTGCTCAACACCGCGCTCGGCGGCGGGTTGAGTTCCCGGCTGTTCCAGCAGATCCGGGAATCGCGCGGGCTGGCCTACTCGGTGTACTCCACGGTGGACACCTTCGCCGACACCGGGGCGCTGTCGGTGTATGCGGCGTGCCAGCCCGAGCGGTTCGCCGACGTGGTGGCCGTGACCGCCGAGGTGCTGGAATCGGTGGCCCGCGACGGCATCAGCGCGGCGGAGTGCCGCATCGCCAAGGGCTCGTTGCGCGGCTCGCTGGTGCTGGGGTTGGAGGATTCCGGGTCGCGGATGCATCGCCTCGGCCGCAACGAGCTCAACTACGGCGAGCAGCGCAGCATCGCCCGCACCCTGCGGGAGTTGGACGCGGTCACCGTCGAGGAGGTCAACGCGGTGGCCCGCCAGCTGCTGCATAAGCCCTGCGGTGGCGCGGTTCTGGGCCCGTACCGATCGAAAGGGGCGCTTCCGCGGCGCCTGCGGGTGATGGCAGGCTAGTCGCATGGTGTTGGGCTTCTGGGACCTCGAGGCGCCCATCGTGGGGGCGCCGATGGCCGGTGGTCCGGGGACCCCGGCGCTGGCGGCCGCGGTGTCCAATGCCGGCGGGATGGGTTTCGTGCCCGGCGGGTACGTGAGCCCCGAGCGGTTGGCCGACGATATCGCCGCCGCGCGCGCCCTGACCACCGGCCCGATCGGGGCCAACCTGTTCGTGCCCCAGCCCAGCGTCGCCGACTACGCCCAGTTGGATTACTACGCGCAGCGACTCGATCAGGTCGCCGAACACTACGGCGTCGAGTTGGGCGCGCCCCGGTTCGACGACGACGCCTGGCAGCGCAAGCTGGAGGTGCTCGCCGATGTGCGGCCCGAGGTGGTGTCCTTCACCTTCGGCACCCCGCCGCCGGATGTGCTGCGGTGGTTCGGCGCGCTGGGCATGCTGCTGTTCGTCACCGTGACGTCGGCCTATGAGGCCGGGGTGGCCGTCGCCGCCGGTGCGGACGGTCTGGTGGTGCAGGGTCCGGATGCCGGCGGGCACCGGGGCACCTTCGCCCCGGACATGGAGCCCGGCACCGAGTCGCTGGACGAGTTGCTCGACAAGATCCGCGCCACCCATCGGGTTCCGCTCATCGCGGCCGGGGGACTGGGCAGCGCCTACGACGTCGCCGCCGTGCTGCATCGGGGGGCGGTGGCCGCCCAGGTCGGCACGGCGCTGCTGCTGGCGGATGAGGCCGGCACCAACGCCACCCACCGCGGCGCGCTGAACAACCCCGAGTTCGGCACAACGCTTGTTACGCGGGCGTTTTCGGGTCGGTATGCCCGCGGTTTGGCGAACAACTTCACCCGCTTCCTCGACGACGTCGCACCGCTGGGGTATCCCGAGGTCCACCACATGACGTCACCGATCCGCAAGGCCGCCGTGGCCACCGACGACCCGCACGGCACCAGCCTGTGGGCGGGAACGGCGTTCGCGTCCGCGCGCACCGGCTCCGCCGCCCAGATCATCGCCAGCCTGACTTGATCGGCCGTCACGTGAAAGTGCGCTGACGCAGGGGGCCACTCGATTTTCCGCTGCGTGAGCGCACTTTCGCGGGCTCAGCTCGCGCCCTACGCCAGCACGCTGGTCGGGTCGGTGACCGGCAAGTCCAGGTCGGCGGCCACCCGCGGGGACAGCAGCGCGCCGCCGTGGGTGGAAAGCCCGTGGGCCAGCGCGGGATCGCCGCGGCAGGCCGCGAGCCAGCCCCGATCGGCGAGGGTGAGCACGTAGGGCATGGTGGCGTTGGTCAGCGCCACCGTCGACGTCTTGGGCACCGCCGCCGGCATATTGGCCACGCAGTAGAACAGGGTGTCGTGCACGGCGAAGGTCGGGTCGTCGTGGGTGGTGGGCCGGGAATCCTCGAAACAACCGCCCTGGTCGATGGCGATGTCGACCAGCACCGTGCCCGGCTTCATCTGCGCGACAACGGCGTTGTCGATCACCCTGGGCGCCTTGGCGCCGGGCAGCAGCACCGCCCCGATCACCAGATCGGCGCGCTTGACCGCACCCTCGAGCTCGTACGGCGCGGAGTAGCGGGTCCGGATCCGCCCGCCGAACTCGGCGTCCAGCTCCCGTAATCGGTTGATGTTGACGTCGAATACGGTGACGTGTGCGCCCATGCCGCCGGCGATGCGGGCCGCGTTGTAGCCGGCGGTGCCGCCGCCGATGACCACCACATCGGCCGGTCCCACCCCGGGCACCCCACCCATCAGCAGCCCGCGGCCGCCGTGCGTGCGCATCAGGTGGTAGGCGCCGACCTGCGCCGACAACCGGCCGGCGACCTCGCTCATCGGGGCCAGCAGCGGCAGCGCGCCGCCGCCGGTCTGCACCGTCTCGTAGGCGATCGAGGTGGTGCCGGCGGCCAGCAGCGCCTCGGTGCACGGCCGGGAGGCCGCCAGATGCAGGAAGGTGAACAAGGTCTGCCCGCTGCGCAGCAGCCCGTATTCGCTGTCGATCGGCTCCTTGACCTTGAGCAGCAGGTCCGCCTCGCCCCATACCTGCTCGGCGGTGCCGATCAGGCGCGCGCCGGCGGTCTTGAAATCGGCGTCGCTGATCGCCGAACCCTCGCCGGCGCCGGTCTGGATGAGCACCTCGTGGCCGCGGCGGGTCAGTTCGGCGGCCCCGGCCGGGGTGATGGCCACCCGGAACTCGTTGTTCTTGGCTTCCGCCGGAATACCGACCCGCATACCTCCATTGTGAAGAAAGTTCCGGGCATCGCCAGTCACATTCGCCACTGCTGCACCGGCCGACGGGCCTGGCTATGCTCGGCGGCATGAGCGACGTGGCCGGCCCACCCTCCGTGTCCGCCAGCGTGCAGATCAACGCCAGCCCGGCGGCGGTGTACGCGCTGATCACCGACTTGGCGGTGTTGGCCGACCTGGCCGAGGAGGCGGTCGCCATGCGGTGGCGCGACGGGGATGCGGCTCGGCCGGGCGCGGTGTTCACCGGCCAGAACCGCAACGGCGCCCGGGGATGGAGCACCACCTGCACGGTTACCGCCGCCGAACCCGCCCGCGCCTTCGCGTTCGACGTGCGCGCCGCGGTCATCCCGGTCGCGCACTGGCGCTACGAGATCACCGCGCTTGACGACGACGGCTGCCGGGTCACCGAGAGCACCTGGGACCGTCGGCCACGCTGGATCCGCAAGATCACCCCACTGACAACCGGGGTTACCGATCGCACGGCGGCCAACGCCGAGCACATCCGGGTCACCCTGCAACGCCTCAAACGGCGCGCCGAGGCCGGCTGAGCGGCGGCACACCCGACCCCCCGCGCGGCATCGCAAATTCCAGGTACCCGCGGTACCGTGATCTTCCCTGAAGGTCGCGCAGCGGCTATACTTACTGGCTAGTAATGTCAAAATAGGGGACAAATCAGCTGTTTTTGTAAACCCCGCGGGAGGTCATGATGCTCACGGTTGATGATCGGGCGGCCGGCCCACACGATGCCTCCCTCGATCACGAGCGCATCGTGTTGGAGGCGCGCGACGTCAAGTTCGACTGGTCGACCCTGCCGGTGCACTATGTGCCGAACGAGCCGTTCAGCACCCATTTCTGCAATGTGCTGCACCTGCTGTTGCCGGCCGGCGAGGAGTTCTTCGTCGAGCTGTTCAAGCAGGCGTTGCCGCTGATCGCCGATGACCAACTGCGGCTGGACGTGCAGGGCTTCATCGGCCAGGAGGCGACCCACGCCCAGGCCCACACCGGGGTGGTCGACTACTTCGCCGCCAAGGGCATCGATATGTCGCCGTTCACCGACCAGGTGCACTGGTTGTTCGAGAAGCTGCTGGGCGACCGGCCGCATTGGAGCAAACGCCGGCAGCAGAAGTGGTTGCTGGAGCGGGTGGCGCTGGTGGCGGCCATCGAGCATTACACCGCGATCCTGGGGGAGTGGGTGCTGGACACCCCCGAACACGACGCCCTGGGCACCGATCCGGTGATGATGGACATGCTGCGCTGGCACGGCGCCGAAGAGGTCGAACACAAGGCCGTCGCCTTCGACGTGATGAAGCATCTGCGGGCCGGCTACTGGCGGCAGGCCCGCACCCAGCTAATCGTCACCCCGCTGATGCTGTGGCTGTGGGTGCGCGGGCTGCGGTTCATGTATTCGGTGGACCCGGAGCTGCCGCCGGGCACCAAACCCCGCTGGCGGGACTGGTTTGTCGCGGCGCGACGCCGGTTGGTCCCCGCGCCGTTCGAGTTCATCCGGGTGATCGGCGCCTACTACAAGCCGAGTTTCCATCCATCCGAGCTCGGCGGGGTAGAGCGCGCCGTCAACTACCTGGCCATCTCACCGGCCGCCCGCGCCACTCACTGACAGGAATCCATTGAGTACCGTTACCGCCTCGGACGGCGTCACCCTTGCGGTGCACCGCTACACCGACATCGACCCGGCCCGGCCCACCATCTTGGCCATCCACGGCTACCCGGACAACCACCACGTCTGGGACGCGGTAGCCGAACACCTCGGGGCGCGCTATAACTTTGTCGCCTACGACGTGCGTGGGGCCGGTGAGTCCTCGGCGCCGGCGGACCGGTCCGGATACCGGTTTGGCCAACTGGTCGCCGACGTCGGTGCGGTAATCGCGCACCTCGAGGTCGACCAGGTGCACCTGCTGGGACACGACTGGGGGTCGATCCAGGGCTGGGCCGCGGTCACCGACACCACCATGATGCCCCAAATCGGTTCCTACACTTCGATTTCGGGTCCTCATCTGGATTATGCGGGCAAGTTCTTGCGCTCGGCCCGCAGCCCCCGCGCCGTCGCCGACGTCGCCAAACAGGCGCTGGCGTCCGGCTACATCTGGCTCTTTTTGACCCCCCGCCTGCCCGAGGTGCTGTTCGGCTCCGGGTTGGGCGGCAAAGTTGTTGACGCCCTTGACCGCATCGGCCGGTCCAGCACCCGCACCCAACGCCGCACCGTGCCGCGCAGCCCCGGCGACTACCGCAATGGGCTCAACCTGTACCGGGCCAATATGCCGGCGCCGTTGCTGTCGCCGGCGCCGCAGCCACCGCCGACCACGGTGCCGGTGCAAGTGCTGGCGCCGCGTCGGGACATCTTCGTCACCCCCGCCCTGCAGCGGTTCACCGGCGGCATCCCGACCGGCGGCCGCGTCGTCCCCATCGAAGGCGGACACTGGGTGGTCACCGCGCGACCCGACGTGATTGCCCGGCTGACCGCCGAGTGGGTGGATCGGGCGGTGGCCGGCACGGCGGGGGAGACCGACACCGTCGCCACCGATCGCCGCGACGTGCGGGGCAAGCGGGCGCTGATCACCGGCGCGGGCGCCGGAATCGGCCGGGCCACTGCGGTGGAACTGGCTCGTCAGGGCGCCGGCACGGTGATCATCGTCGACCGGGACCGCGACGGTGCCAACGCCACCGCCGCGGCCGTCACCGCGGCCGGCGCCCAGGCCGCCGTGTACCAGGTCGACGTCACCGACGAAGCGGCCGTGAATGACCTTGCCGCACAGGTGAACACCGAGCACGGGGTGGTCGACATCCTGATCAACAATGCCGGGATCGGGATGGCCGGGCGGTTCCTGGAGACCAGCCCCGAGCACTGGGACGCCATCCTGGGCGTCAACCTGCGCGGCGTCATCAACGGCAGCCGGGCGTTCGCCGCGCAGATGGTCGAGCGCGGTCAGGGCGGCACGATCATCAACGTCTCGTCGGCGTCGGCGTATCTGCCGTCGAAATCCATGGTCGCCTACAGCACCACCAAGGCGGCGGTGTTGGCGTTCAGCGAATCGCTGCGCGCCGACCTCGCCGACGAAGGCATCACCGTCACCGCGGTGTGCCCCGGATTCGTCAACACCAATATCGCGAAAAGCACCGTGTACGCGGGGATGACGGCCGAGCAGCAAGAACGCGCCCGTGCCAAGGCCGACGCCGCCTACCGGCGGCGCAACTACACCCCGGAGGCCACCGCGAAAGCGATCGTGAAGGCGATCAAGACCGGACCGCCGGTGCTGCCGATCGCCGCCGAATCCAAGTTCGGCTACGCGATGCGCCGGATCAGCCCCACCGCGCTGCGGTTATTCGCCCGCTACGACATCCGTCAACGCTGAGGCCCACCATGTCCCAACAGATTTGGAAAACCCGGCCCACCGACCTGTACGGTCGTCGCAAACATGACCGGTTCTATGCCGCGTTATTCGGCGCCGTGCAGCTGTTCGGCGGGTTCGCGGCGGTCTCGCGCTGGGACCCGTCGCGGGTGACGCCGGTGCGGCGCACCATCGCCGCGACGGTCACCAAACGCGAAATGCTTACCCCGGATGTGGTGGCGCTGACGTTGGCCGACCCGCAGGGCGGGCTGCTGCCGTCCTGGACGCCCGGCGGGCACATCGACGTCCAGCTGCCGTCGGGCCGGCGCCGCCAGTATTCATTGTGCGGCCCGCCCGGGCGGCGCACCGATTACCGCATCGCGGTGCGCCGGCTGGACGACGGCGGCGGCGGGTCGATCGAGATGCACGACAGCTACGCCGAGGGCGACACCCTGGTATTCGAGGGGCCCCGCAACGCGTTCTATCTCGGCACCGGGGAGCACGACGTGCTGTTCGTGATCGGCGGAATCGGGGTGACACCCATCTTGCCGATGCTGGTCGAGGCACAGGCCCGCGGAATCGACTGGCGCGCCGTGTATGCCGGGCGCAGCCGGGGCGACATGCCGCTGTTGGATGAGGTGCTGGCGGTGGACCCGGACCGGGTCACCGTGTGGGCCGACGACGAGCGCGGCGGGTTCGCCGGCACCGCGGACCTGCTCGCCGACGCCGGACCGAGCACCGCGGTGTACGTGTGCGGGCCGGCCGAGATGTTGGAGGCGGTGCGCATCGCCCGCGACGAGCACGCCAATGCGCCGCTGCACTACGAACGGTTCAGCCCGCCCCCGGTGGTCGACGGGGCACCATTCGAGGTGGAGTTGGCCCACTCGCGGCGGGTGCTGGCGGTGCCGGCCGATCGGTCCGCGCTCGACGTCATGGTCGACGCGGATCCCACCACCCCCTATTCCTGCCGGCAGGGGTTCTGCGGCACCTGCAAGGTCAAGGTGTTGGCCGGCCAGGTGGAGCGGCGCGGCCGCGGCGCCGAGGGCGACGACGAGATGCTGGTCTGTGTCTCGCGGGCCGCCGACGGCCGGATCGTCCTCGACGCCTAGGCTCCGCCTCTCCGCGGCGAGCGTGCGCAGATGTACACGAAACCGCGGGCAACCCCGTACATCTGCGCACGCTCGCGGGGGAGGGCGGTGGCCTACGCGACGAACAGGTCGTGCAGGATGTGCAGCCCCAGCAGGTGGTTGTGGATCTTGTCGTGCTCGTTGGCGGCGGCGTTGTCGGCGGGCACCTCGGCTAAAAACCGGCGGGTGCGGTCCGGCGCGCAGATCCCCGCCGCGGCGATCCGGTCATGGCTCAAGTACCGGTCGGTCAACCGGGACAGCCGTGCCGACTGGGTCACCGAACGATGCGCGGGCGGCGCCATAAACGCGAATTTGCGTTTGCGGTACAAGAAGTCGGGCATCGCGTAGCGCAGCGCTTCGCGCAGCACCCACTTCTCGGTGCCCTCCCGGATCCGCAGGTTCGGCGGCACCCGCACCGCCGTTTCGGCGACCCGATGATCCAGCAGCGCCGGCCGGGTCTCCACGGCATGCGACATGTCCATCCGGTCGCCGCCCCAGCTCAGGATCTGACCGTCCAGCATGGTTTTGATCCAACTGTACTGGGCCTTATCCAGCCGCCCGCGATGCTCGAGTTGCCCCCGGTCGAGGCTTTGGGCCACCGCCTCCAGCGGGTCGTAGCCGCCGAGATCCGCGAGCAGCCCGTCGGCCAGCAGCGGTTTGACCCGATGCCAGGCCGACACCCACGGCTGCACCCAGCCCGGGGTGAAGCCCATCACCGCCTCGAAGCCGGGATGGCGCTGCGGTTGGGCCGCCAGGATCGCCCCGACGAACAGGTCATCGGCCGGGTTCAGCTGCCCGGAGGCATGGTCGAGCGCGAACGCCGGATAGCCGGCGAACAACTCGTCGGCGCCCTCCCCGGAGAGCACCGCGCGGAAGCCCGCGGCATGGGTGGTTTGGCTGAGCAGCATCTTGGCCACGCCGAGCGTGTTGTAGAAGGTCCGCTCGCTGTGCCACACCGCGCGCACGTAGTTGTCGTCGTAGAGCTGGCCCTCCCCGATGCGCCGAATCTGCAGCTGGGCGTCGTTGTGTTCGGCGACCTTGGTGGCGATGTCGGACTCGTCGTAGGCCGGATCCTCGAATCCGATCGTGAACGCCTGCGGCGAGGTTTGCGCCACCGCGGTCGCCATCCCCAAGATGGCGCCGCTGTCCATGCCCCCGGACAGGTATTGGCCCACCGGGACATCGGCCTGAATGCGCAATGCGACCGCGTCGGTAATCGCCGACCGCACCGCCTCGACATGCTGCTGCGGTTCGAGATCATCCCACCCGCCGTCGTGCGGGAAATCCAGGTCCCAGTACCGGTGGGTGCGGACCCGGAACCGGCCGTCGCACCGGTCGACCACCACCATGTGGCCGGGCCGCACCGATTCGATGCCCTCAAACGCCGTGGAGCCGGGCACCATGACCTGGACCAGCTGATTCACCGCGGCCGACCGCGACAGCCGGCGCGGCACCGCCGGATGCTCCAACAGCGCCTTGGCCTCCGACGCCCAGCCCACCATCTCGGTGCCCGGGTGGAAAAACAGCGGCCGCACCCCGAACCGGTCGCGGACCAACACCAGCCGGTCGCGGGCCAAATCCACCAGGGCGATCGCGTATTCGCCGCGCAGATGCTGCACGAAATCCAACCCGTAGCGCCGGTACAGGGCCAGCACCAATTCGCTGTCGGATTTGGAGTGAAAGCTTTCCCCCCGCGCGGTGAGCTCGGCCCGCATCCGCTGAAAGCCGTAGATTTCGCCGGCGACGGTCGCCACGACGTCGCCGGCGGCCGCCGACAGCGGCTGTTTGCCGCCGGGGCTCAGATCGTTGATCGCCAAGCGCACATGCCCCATCGCCAGCCCCGACTCCGGGTGCAGCGCGGTGCCGGGACCGTCCGGGCCGCGATGCCCAAGGGTGTCGGTCATGCGGTCGACGATGTCGGGCGCGTCGGGCCCGAGCCGTTGCAGAGTCCAGAATCCTGTTATGCCACACATACAGTCAGATTTCGTTACCTAACGCGTCGCGCCGACCGCTGATCGCCAGCAGTAAGGCTTGTCGGACAAACACCGCACCCGCGGCCTGGTCGAAATACAGGTTGTGGGGTGTGTCGTCGAGGTCGGTCCCCAGCTCGTCGTGCCGGGCCAGGGGATGCATGACGACCGCACCCGGCTGGAGGGCAGTGCTGGAGTCGACCCGGTATTTCGGCTCCAGTTCGCGATACTTGTGTCCCTCCAAGCCCAGCGAGTTTTGGTAGATGACATCGAATTCCGGTGCGTTTGCGGCGAATTCGTTGGTGCACCGGTATTCGATCCGCTGCTGGTCCAGCAGCGCCGCGACCTCGTCATCCAGCGGCTGCGGATCGTCGGAAATGATGGTGATGTCGCGGATACTCGGGCAGAAGTGCCGTGCGCCCATCAGCAGGAAGCTGCGCAGCGAGCGCATCCGGCGCGGTGCGCCGAGAATGCCCAACGAGAGCCGGTCGCCGTCGGTGCACCGCTCGGCCAACTGCGGACGCCATTTCACCAGCGCGTACCAGTCCGCGAGGGCCTGGGTGGGATGTTCCCGGCGGCCGTTGCCGCCGTTGATCAGCGGTGTCGTCATGCCGTGGGCGCGGATGTCCTCGATCACACTGTCCGCGAAATGGCGCAACACCACGATGTCGGCGTAGGCGTCGAACATGATCCCGGTGTCGGCCAGCGATTCCCCTTTGTCCACGCTGGTGTGTTCGGCGTCGGGGATGCTGATGACCGACGCGCCCAGCCGGTGAGCGGCGGATTCGAAGGAGAGCCGGGTCCTGGTGCTGGGCTCGAAGAACGCGGTGAGCACGATCGTTCCGTGCAGCGCGTCGGTCGCCGTCGCTCCGCTCTGCAGCCGCGCGGCAACCGAGAAGAGGTCGAGAAGCTCCCGTGTGTTTATATCCAGCGCGGAGACCACCGTCCGGCCGGACATCTGATCGAACTCGGCCGAGACGTCTTTGGCCAGCGGTCTCGGGTCGGTCACTCGACGGCCGACGGCGGTCGGCAATTCGGCCAGCGTCATTACAGTCTCCCCACGCGTGGACTCAAACCTGCTTAGCGGTGACTTAAGTGGACAATCCTTCGGTCAATGAGTCGCGGCCCGTAAGCAATACCCGGTGCCGGCGGTTCTCACACCCGAGCGGGTCAAAAACCGGGATGACCAGGCGATATGCCGGGCGGGTCGACTGGTGATCAGGGATGCGGGTACCGCCGTGCCGGGGGTGGCGGCCGCACTGCTGCATCTCCTCCTGTGTACCGGCAATCGGGGACGTTGTCCATGCCCGGCTAGTCTCTAACCCATGCGAGTGGGAGTGTTGGGCGCCAAAGGCAAGGTCGGCGCGACGATGGTGGCGGCCGTGGAAGCCGCCGAGGATCTGACCCTGTCCGCGCAGGTCGACGCCGGTGACCCGATGGGCCTGCTGACCGACAGCGGCACCGAGGTGGTGATCGACTTCACCCATCCCGACGTTGTGATGGACAATCTGAAATTCTTGATTGACAACGGGATTCACGCCGTCGTTGGCACCACCGGGTTCACCGCGCAGCGGCTGGACCAGGTGCGGTCGTGGTTGGACGCCAAACCGGGCGCCGCGGTGCTGATCGCCCCCAATTTCGCGATCGGTGCGGTGCTGTCCATGCATTTCGCCGCCCAGGCCGCACGCTTCTATGAATCGGTAGAGGTCATCGAACTGCATCACCCGCACAAGGCCGACGCCCCGTCGGGCACCGCCGCGCGGACCGCTCAACTGATCGCCGCAGCCCGAAAAGACTTGCCGCCCAACCCCGATGCCACCAGCACCAGCCTGCCGGGTGCCCGCGGCGCCGATGTCGACGGCATCCCCGTGCATTCGGTGCGGTTGGCGGGGCTGGTTGCCCACCAGGAGGTGCTGTTCGGCACCGAGGGCGAGACCCTGACCATCCGGCATGACAGCCTGGACCGCACCTCGTTCGTGCCCGGGGTGCTGCTGGCGGTGCGCGGCATCGCCGCCCGACCCGGCCTCACCATCGGACTAGAACCGCTGCTTGACCTGCGATGATCCGGGGGACCCAGCTGCTGATCGCCTTCATGTGCCTGGCGATGCTGCTGTACCTCGGGCTGCTCGGCCGCATCGCGGTGCTCATGATCACATCCGGGCGGGCCGCGGCCGTCGGGTTGGGGGTGGCGCTGCTGGCCCTACCGGTGATCGGGCTGTGGGCCATGATCGCCACCCTGCGCGCCGGGTTCGCCCACCAGAAGCTGGCCCGGCTCATCGCCGAGGACGGGCTGGAGCTCGACGTCAGCGCGTTACCGCGCCGGCCGTCGGGGCGCATCGAGCGGGACGCCGCCGACGCCCTGTTCGCCGCCGTCCGCGACGAACTGGACAGCGACCCGGAGAACTGGCGGCGCTGGTACCGGGTGGCGCGGGCCTACGACTACGCCGGGGATCGGCGCCGCGCCCGGGCGGCGATGAAAAAAGCCGTCGAGCTGCAGGGACGCCCATGAGCAAGACGCTGCTGATCGTGCACCACACGCCGTCGCCGTACTGCCAGCAGATGTTCGAGGCGGTGCTGTCCGGCGCGACCGACCCCGAGATCGAAGGCGTGCAGGTGGTGCGCCGGCCCGCGCTGAGCGTCTCACCGGCCGACATGCTGGACGCCGACGGCTACCTGCTGGGCAGCCCGGCCAACCTGGGGTATGTCAGCGGCGCCCTCAAGCACGCCTTCGACGTCTGCTATTACCCGATCCTGGATTCCACCCGCGGGCGACCGTTCGGGCTCTATCTGCACGGCAACGAGGGCACCGAAGGAGCCGAACGCGCCGTCGACGCGATCACGACCGGGCTGGGTTGGGCGAAAGCCGCCGAATACGTGCGGGTTTCGGGTAAGCCGACCAAGAACGACCTGGAGGCCTGCTGGGAACTCGGCGCGACCCTGGCCGCCCAGCTGATGGGGTAGAACCTCGGCTTAGGGGTCGATGTGGGTCGGCGGGTCGTAGAACGGGTGGACAATGTGCTCCACGTTCGGTCCCATCAGGTGGCAGTCCGGCTGGGCGTACGGGTCGCCGGGCGGGGCGGAGTAGACCACGCAGCGTCGCCACGAGCCGTCGGGCAGGATGGGGCCGTCGCACTTCGGGGTGCCGGGGAAGAGCAGCAACTGGGCGTCGATGCATCCCGCGCTGGCCGTCGGTGCCGACACGATCAGCCCCGCGCCCATCAGCACGCCAGCCAGTCCGGCGAAGAAGTATCGCTTCACGGTTCCGCCCCTTCCCGCGTGATCGCTGGCGCGCCGTCCAGCACGGCTGGGAAATGAGACTACCTCCGGTGCGCGCGGGGTTCGCCGCGTTCGGCGGTGTTTGCTACCCGCCGATGTGGTACGGCGGCAGGCCGGCACCGAAGTCCGGGTTGGTGTTCAGGTCCACGACCCAGCAGGACTCGCGGGGCGGCAGGAAACGGCCCTTACCGATGTAGAGCGCGCCCACCGCGGTGCATCGGCTGAACGTGTTGTCGGCACGGATCGGGCCATCGCAGACGGTCCCGAGGTCCTGGTTCTCACACCGGGCACCCGGGTCGGCGCGCGGCGCGGGTGCGGTGATCAGGGCAGCGACGGCGGCTCCGGCGGCGATGACGCTCGTCGCTGCGAGGGCGGCGATCCGGTGACGGCAGTATGCGGATGGCATGGTGTCCCTCCCGCCCGATGAGTGGTGGCGGATACGGAACCGGTCACGATGCGGCCTGTTCAGCGTCTCTATCGCTGGTATACGCCCCCTTTTGCGCTACGTCTAGTAGGCGACCTGCGGCGATGACGGGGAAGCTAGGTGCCGGGGGGCGACTTCGGTTGTGGCCCCGCCGAGATCACGATGCCGCGCGGCGGGCGAGTTTGGCCGGTTGGTCGATGAAGATGGTTTTGCCGCTGCGCCGAATCCAGCCGCGCTGGGTGAAGTCAGCCAGCGCCTTGTTGACGGTTTCCCGGGAGGAGCCCACCAGCTGAGCGAGTTCCGTTTGGCTGAGCGCGTGATCGACCCGCAGCGTGTCGCCCTCGCGCGCGCCGAACCGCATCGCCAGGTCCAACAGTTGTTTGGCCACCCGCCCCGGCACATCGGTGAAGATCAGGTCGCACAAGGTGTTGTTGGTGCGCCGCAGCCGACGCGCCAAGACCCGCAGCAACTGCTCAGCGATCTCGGGGCGTTCGGCGATCCAGGCCCGCAAGGCGTGACGGTCCATCGTCACTGCGCGCACCTCGGTGAGGGTGGTCACCGTCGAGGTTCTCGGGCCGGGGTCGAACAGGGCGAGTTCACCGAAGATGTCGGCGGGGCCCATCAGCGTGATCAGCGTTTCCCGGCCGTCCGCGGTCTTGCGGCCGACCTTGATTCTGCCCGCCAGGATGATGTACAGCTCATCGCCGGGCTCGTTCTCGACGAATACCGTGTGGCCGGGCGGGAAGGTGACCTGCTGCAGGTGGCTGGTCAGGGCGGCCGCGGCTTCGGGGGTGACGCCCTGGAGGATGCCGGACCGGGCCAACGCGTCGTTCATCTGGTCCCTTTCCAGGCCATGCGCGCGGTGACGGAGCCTGGACCACTACGCTCAACTCTCCGTGGGGGCATGCTTCCCGCTCGACAGAACGTTACACCAGATGGCTGATTCGTAACGATCCGGCGGGGCGGCGTTGCCGGCCAACACGGCGCTGAGGGTGCGGGCGAGTTTTTCACCGGCGGTACTCCGATCGTCGCGCGGCCACGATGCCACTGTATTGCGGCCCGCTGCCGCGACCTCGGCAACCCGCTTGTCGAAGTAGTTGGTGCACGTCGGACACGGTCGTAATGTGGCGCGAGGACCGAACGGAAGGGGACGACGCGACCATGCCGGGTTTGGCCAGCATTGTCATGGGCACCGCACCCGTCGCCGGCGGGGCGCTGCTCGGTGTGGTGGCGGGAAACTTCAAGGGACCCGATATCCGCGCCATGATCAAACAGGACCTGGACCTGCTCGACCGGATACCGGAGCAGCAAGAGCAGCGGCGCGCCGATCTGCAGCGCACCATCGACGGCCGCATCGATGATCTGGTGGCGACGTTCGACCGCGGCCGGGCATTGCGGGCGATGGCGACGTCACTGCACGGCGATTGGCGCGACATCGTGTTGTTCGTGTGCGCGGTGCTGTTCACGCTGGTGTGGTGGAGCGTGGACCACGAGCGGAGCAACTGGCTGCCGATGTTCGTCGTGATGGTCCTGGCGTCGGCGGTGACGGCCCTCTACGCGCTGCGGGGCACCTGGCGCAGCCTGTCCGGGGCGCTGCGGCGATGACTGCCAGGCGCCCGGTGACCGAGATCCCGCGTCGACACAACCCGCTCCCGACCACCGGGGTGATCCGGGATGAACACGGCATCGCGCACTACGAGCGGCTGCCGGCCACCCTGCTGGACATGCTCGCCGAGCAGGTAGACGGCCGGCCGGAGGCCGAGGCGGTGGTGGAACTCGGTGGCGCTCGCCTGACCTATCGCCAGGTGTGGCAGCGCGCCGCGCGGGTGGCCGGCGGGCTGCGCGCAAACGGGCTGCGCCGCGGTGACCGGGTCGGGGTGCGGTACCCCGCGGGCATCGACTGGGTGCTGGCGTTTTGGGGCACCATCATGGCCGGTGGCGTGCCGGTCGCGGTCAACACCCGCTCGGCGGCGCCGGAGATCGAGTTCGTGTTGTCCGACGCCGGTGCGCGGATCGATCTCGCGCCCGACACCGCGCTGCCCGACGGTGACCCGTACGTGGTCGACGGGCTGAGCCGCACCGACACCGCCGCGCTGTTCTACACCTCGGGCACCACCGGCCACCCCAAGGGGGTGCCCACCAGCCACGAGGCGTTTTTGACCAACGCCGAGAACATGCTGCGCGGGCTGGGACAGCCGCGCGACATCGGTGAGGGGCTGCGCACCCTGATCTCGGTGCCGCTGTTCCACGTGACCGGCTGCAACTCCCAGCTGCTGGCGGCCGCCTACACCGGGGGAGCGGCGGTGATCCTGCCCGCGCTGAGCCTGCCCGACTTGATCGCGGCGCTGCCCGCCGAACGGATCTCGGCGCTGGTGACGGTCCCGGCGATCTACGCGTTGTTGCTGCGGCACAACGCCTTCGCCGGAGCCGACGTGTCGGGGGTGCGCTGGGTGGGCTACGGTGGCGCGCCCATCGCGCCGTCGCTGGTGCGCGCGCTGCGCGACGCATTCGGTGCGGCGACGGTGTTCAACGGCTACGGCATGACCGAGACCGCGTCGCTGATGACGGTCCTGCCGGACACCGAGGCGGTGGAGCACGCCGACTCGGTCGGTTACGCGGTGCCCTCCGGGGACATCGGGGTGCTGCCGCTCGGCGACGATCCCCACACCGGCGAACTGGTGGTGCGCGGCGCCAACGTGATGGGCGGGTACTGGAACCGGCCCGAGGCCACCGCCGCCACCATCGTGGACGGCTGGCTGCACACCGGCGACGTGGTCCGGGTCGACGACGCCGGCCGGGTCCATCTCATCGACCGGCTCAAGGACATCATCAACCGCGGCGGGGAAAACGTGTCCAGCGTCGAGGTGGAGGCGGCGCTGCTGTCGGCGCCCGGGGTCGCCGACGCCTGCGTCCTGGGGGTGCCCGACGACGTGATGGGCGAAAAGGTCGGCGCCGTGCTGGTCGCCGACCGGGAACCGGTTGACCTGGCGGCGGTGCTGGACCACTGCCGTGACCAACTCGCCGATTTCAAAGTCCCGCAATACATCACCGTGGTCACCGAGGAGCTGCCGCGCACCCCCAGCGGCAAGCTGCGCAAGGATCGGCTGCGCGCCCAGGTGCAGTGGGGCCCGGCGCTGCGATGACGCTGCTGATCGCCAACCGCGGTGAGATCGCGCTCCGCATCATCCGCACCGCCACCGAGCTTGGGCTGCGCAGCGTCGCGGTGTACGCCGAGGACGACGCCGACAGCCCGCACGTGCACGCCGCCGACACCGCCGTCGGTCTGCCCGGCGCGGGCCCGGCGGCGTACCTGGATGCGACCGCCGTGCTGGCCGCCGCCGAGCGGGCCGGCGCCGAGGTGATCCATCCCGGCTACGGGTTCCTGTCCGAGAACGCCGCATTCGCCCGCGCCGTCGCCGCCGCCGGTCACACCTTCGTCGGCCCGTCGGTGGAATTGTTGGAGATGTTCGGCGACAAGACCGCGGCCCGTCGCGCCGCCGTCGCGGCCGGGTTGCCGGTGCCGGACGCGACCGACGGTAGAGCCAGTGTCGCCGACGTGCACACGTTTTTCGCCGCCCACCCCGCCGGCATCATGATCAAGTCGCTGGCCGGCGGCGGCGGCCGCGGGCTGCGCACCGTCCGCGCCGCCGATCAGATCGACGATGCCTACCGCCGCTGCGCCGCCGAAGCACAACTCGGCTTCGGCGACCCCGCGGTGTTCGCCGAGGCGCTGGTCGACAACGCCCGCCACATTGAGGTGCAGATCGTCGCCGCGCCGACCGCCGAGGACACCCGCGCGCTTGCCCTCGGGGACCGCGACTGCAGCATCCAGCGGCGCTACCAGAAGCTGGTCGAGATCGCGCCCGCGCAGGGCCTGTCGCCGTCGGTGCGCCACGACCTGCACCGGGCGGCGGCGCGGCTGTGCGCCAGCGTCGGCTACCGCGGGCTGGCCACCGTCGAGTTCTTGGTCAGCGCCGACCGATTCGTCTTCCTGGAAGTCAACCCGCGCATCCAGGTCGAACACACCGTCACCGAGGAAGTTGCCGGGGTCGACCTGGTGGCCGTGCAGCTCGCCATCGCCGGCGGTGCCCGATTTCCCGAGTTGGGCCTGCCGGCCGGGATCGTCGCCGACCGTGCCGCCGCGACCGGGGAGCCGGCGCCCGCGCACGGGGTCGCCGTGCAGACCCGGGTCAACCTGGAAACCGTCGGGGTCGACGGATCGGTGCTGCCCACCGCCGGAACCCTGACCGCCTTCGCGCCGCCCACCGGCCCCGGGGTGCGGGTGGACACCTACGGCCGACCCGGGCTCACCGTCAGCCCGCGCTATGACTCGCTGCTGGCGAAGGTGATCACCCACACCCGCGGCCCGTCGTTTCCGGCGGCGCTGCGCAAGGCGCGGGCGGCGCTGGGCGAGTTCGGCATCGACGGCGTGCACACCAACCTCGCATTCCTGCGCGCGCTGCTGGCCGACCGCGACCTGCAATCCGGGGTGGTGTCGACGAGTTGGCTGCAGGACAAGCTTCCCGAGTTGCTCGGCCCCGCGGCCGGCGGCACCGCGGCGGTTCCCGCACCGGACCTGGGCTCGGCGGAGGAGGCGCTGCACACCCCGATGGCCGGCACCGTCGTCGAGGTCGCGCCCGACGGCGCCGACGTCGGGACCGGCGCCGTCCTCGTGGTGCTGGAGGCGATGAAGATGCAGCACGTGCTGGCCGCACCGGCGCAGGTGCGCACCGTGCGGGCCCTGGTGACCGCGGGACAAACCGTCGGCGCCGGGGACCCGCTGCTGATCTTCACCCGCACCGGGGACCCCGAAGCCGACGTGTCGGTCGCCGAACGCGAATTGGCGGCACCCCGCGCCGACCTCGACGAGATCCGTGAACGGCACCGACGCACCCGGGACGAGGGCCGCCCGGACGCAGTCACCAAGCGGCACAACCAGAATCGGCGCACCGCCCGAGAGAACATCGCCGACCTGGTGGACGCCGGCAGCTTCATCGAATACGGGGCCTTAGCGCTGGCCGCGCAGCGCAGCCGCCGCTCCGAAGCGGATCTGATCGCCAACACCCCGGCCGACGGACTGGTCGCCGGGCTGGCGACCATCGGGGCGGCGCAATTCGGGCGGGCCGCCGCCGAAGCCGCCGTGCTGTCCTACGACTACACCGTGCTGGCCGGCACCCAAGGCATGCGCAACCACGCCAAAACCGACCGGGTTTTCGACTTGGCGGCGCGCAGAAGGCTGCCGGTGGTGCTGTTCGCCGAGGGCGGCGGCGGCCGGCCCGGCGACACCGACGTGGGCGGCATGGCCGGACTCGACGTGCCCACGTTTCGCGCGCTGGCCGCGCTGCGCGGCCGGGTGCCGCTGATCGCGATCGTGTCCGGGCGCTGTTTTGCCGGCAACGCCGCGCTGGCCGGGGTGTGCGATGTGATCATCGCGACCCCGGATGCCAACATCGGGATGGGCGGGCCGGCGATGATCGAGGGCGGCGGCCTGGGCGTGTATCGGCCCGAAGACATCGGGCCGATCGACGTGCAACGCCGCAACGGCGTGGTCGGCGTGGTCGCCCGCGACGAAGCGCACGCGGTGACGCTGGCCCAGCGGTACCTGTCGTATTTCCAGGGCCGGGTCGCCGAGTGGGAGGCCCCGGACCCGCGGCTGGCCCAACACGTGGTGCCGCAAAACCGGTTGCGGGCCTACGACGTGCATCGGGCCATCGAGTCGGTGGTCGACGTCGGCTCCGTTTTGCCGTTGCGCGCCGAATACGGGGTCGGAATCGTCACCGCGCTGGTCCGCGTCGAGGGCGTCGGCTACGGGTTGGTGGCCAATAACAGCTACCACCTCGGCGGGGCCATCGACGCCGAGGCCGCCGACAAATTGGCCGACTTCCTGGAGCTGTGCGAGTCGTTTCGACTGCCGGTGATCTCGCTGTGCGACACGCCCGGCTTCATGGTCGGCCCGGACGTCGAGAAGGAGGCCGCGGTCCGGCGCTTCGGCCGGCTGTTCGTCGTCAGCGCGCGGCTGACCGTGCCGTTCGGGATGATCGTGCTGCGCAAGGGCTATGGGCTGGGCGCGATGGCGATGGCCGGTGGCTCCTTTCACGCCCCGCAGTTCACCGTCGCCTGGCCGACCGGCGAGATCGGCGGGATGGGTCTGGAAGGGGCGGTGCGGCTGGGATATAGCAAGGAGCTGGCCGCCGCCGCGGGCCCGGTTGAGCGGCAACAGCTGTTCGAGAAGCTCGTCGAGGCGGCCTACCAACGCGGCAAGGCGCTGCATTCGGCGACCACATTCGAACTCGACGACGTGATCGACCCCGCGGATTCGCGGGTGTGGATCAGCAGGCTGTCGGGCGGCTGACCGGATCCGGTCACGATATCTTGTCGACGTTGCCCGACATCTGGTAGGCGATCCGGCTGGCATCATCGGTGATGCCGCGGCCACAGACTCCGACGTCGATGACCACATTGGACACCGAGCGCATCGCGCGCTGACACGCCCAGTCCTGAGGTGCATCAATCGTGCTGAACAGGCTGATCTTGGGGAAGACACCGATGAGGTTTTCGAAGGTCACCCGCCGGGACATGCCGTCCGCGTTGGTGACCGTCACGGTTTGCCCAACGCACGACTTCCATTTGGCCAGCGAACTCTGCAGGAACGCGTCGGCTTGGTCGGCGGACGGATAAGCCACGACGCCCTGACGGACCTCGTGGTCGATCGAGGTGCCTGGTTCCGCCGAGTACTGCGAGTAAACCGCGGTCCAGTCGCTGCCCTGATACGCCGGCGCGACGACGGCATGCAGTGCCGACAGGCACTCCGGGCGCGACACCGTATACGTGGGGCTGATCATGTCCCGCTCGGTGGGGTCGGGGTGGAGGTTTGGTGTGCGCATGAGGGTGCCGATTTCGGCCGGGCTCAGGAGAATGGCGTCCAGGCGGTCGGCCGGCACGGGTCGGGTCGTGGTGGTGATGAGGGGTTCTCCGCGACCCGGCGGGGCAGTCTTGGTGGCTGCGGGGGTGGTGCGCCAGATATACAGGCTGCCGAGCGCGGCCACCAGCACCAGGGCGCCGACGCCCAACAGAAACCACGGGTTGCGCAGCGACGCTGGGGGGTGGTTCCTGGCCCCCGAACCCCGCTCGGTGTCGTCACTCAATCGCCGCCTCCTGGAAACCGATCCACGACCCACAATGTCTACCCTGCCGCCGCTCCCGCCGCATCCGCTGTGCGGGGGTGCCAACACCGGACGACGTCCGCGACGGCCATGTCCGCAACGTACGAACCCGACGTCGGATTCAGATATCCTTTCCGGATGGATACGACCGCGTCGGGCGTATCGGACGAGGTGCCGCCGCCGACCCGGCCCGCACCGGCAACCGTGCGCGGTGCCCGTACCCGGGCCGCGCTGATCGCCGCCGCGCGCAAGGTGTTCGAGCGCGACGGCTACCTCGACGCCAAGCTCGCCGACATCACCAAGGCGGCCCGGTGTGCCACCGGCTCCTTCTACACCTACTTCGCCAACAAAGAAGAGATCTTCGCCGCCGTACTCGAGCAGGCCCAGCAGGACATGCTGCATCCGGGCATGGACCGGGTCAGCGATACCGATGACCCGTATGCGGTGCTGGAGGCCAGCAACCGTGCCTACCTGGAGGCGTATCGACGCAACGCCAAACTGATGGCCCTGCTGGAGCAAGTCGCCCAGGTGGATCCGCAGTTCCGCGCGTTTCGGACCCGCCGCGCCGACGCGTTCATTCGGCGCAACGCGGCCGGGATCGCCGACCTGCAGGCCCGCGGCATCGCCGACCCCGACGTCGACCCGGTGCTCGCCTCGCGCGCGCTGTCGAGCATGGTCAGCCGGCTGGCCTACAGCGCCTTCGCGATCGAGGAGATCGAGGATGTCGACTTCGAGGCGCTGGTGGCCACCGTGACCCGGCTGTGGGCCAACGCGCTGCGGTTTCCCCGCTGACCCGCCGAGCAGACGCAAACGCCCCTTTTTCCCAGCCCCGGAAGGGTCTTTTGCGTCTGCTCGCCACTCAGTTGAACCTGAGCCCGGATTCAACTATGGTGAGGTCCACCGGCGAGCAGACACAGAATCGCATTCGGCAGCCCGGATCTGTGCGATTCTGTGTCTGCTCGCGGAGATCGGAGCCGAGGATTTCCCTGTGAAGGTTGCCCAGAAAGTCGCCATCGTCACCGGCGGTGGCGGTGGCATCGGCGGTGCGCTGGCCGCCAAACTCGCACGCGAGGGAGCGCGGGTCGTCGTCGCCGACCTGGACGCGGAGGCCGCTCACGCGGTGGCCGGGCGGGTCAACGCCGAGTCGCCCGGCGCCGCCGTCGGCGCGGGCGCCGACGTCGCCGAGTCCGCCGCCATCGAGCAGCTAATCGATCTCGCCGACCGCGAATTCGGGCCCGTGGACCTGTATTTCGCCAACGCGGGCATCACCGGTGCCGCGGGCCTGGACGTCAGCGACGCCGCCTGGGACCGCAGCATCGACGTCAACCTGCGCGCCCACATCCGCGCCGCGCAACTGCTAGTGCCGCGCTGGGTGAAGCGCGGCGCGGGGTACTTCGTGGCCACCGCCTCGGCGGCCGGGCTGCTCACCCAGCTCGGCTCGGCCACCTATTCGGTCACCAAACACGCCGCCGTCGGTTTCGCCGAATGGCTGAACATCACCTACGGCGACCAGGGGGTGCGGGTCAGCTGTCTGTGCCCGATGGGCGTCAACACCCAACTGCTGTACGCCGGCGAACAGTCCGGTGACCCGCTGGGCGACCTGGCCACCCGGGCGGTCACCGCCGCCGGCGCCGTGCTGGAGCCGGCCGCGGTCGCCGACATCGTGCTGGACGCCATCGCCGAGGAACGTTTTCTGATCCTGCCGCACCCGGAGGTGCTGGAGATGTACCGCCACAAGGCGGCCGACTACGACCGCTGGCTGCACGGCATGCGCCGTTACCAGCGCGGTCTGCTGGGTAATTGATTTCGCCGATAGGAGTCGCATGTCCGTATTCGAAACCACCGAGCGCGCCCAGAAGTATCAGCAGGACCTGCTGGAGTTCATGGATTCGCACGTCTACCCGGCCGAGGCGGTCTACGAGGAGCAGATGCGCGACTCCGGCGACCCGCACTTTCAGCCGCCGATCCTCGAGGAGCTCAAAGAGCAGGCCCGCAGCCGGGGATTGTGGAACCTGTTTCACCCGCACCCGGAATGGGGCCCGGGGCTGACCAATCTGGAATACGCGCCGCTGGCCGAGATCATGGGCCGCAGCCCACATCTGGCGCCCGAGGCGTGTAACTGCAACGCACCCGACACCGGCAACATGGAGGTATTCACCCTCTTCGGGTCCGACGAGCACAAGGAGCGCTACCTCAAACCGCTGCTGGACGGCAAGATCCGCTCGGCGTTCGTGATGACCGAGCCGCAGGTGGCCAGCTCGGATGCCACCAACGTGCAGATGTCGATGGTGCGCGACGGCGACGAGTATGTACTCAACGGCCGGAAGTGGTTTGCCTCCAACGCGTTACACAAGAACTGCACGGTGATGATCGTGATGGGCAAGACCGATCCCAACGCCGCCACGCACCGTCAGCAGTCGATGCTGGTGGTCCCGATGGACACTCCCGGTGTGACCGTGCTGCGGGGGTTGCCGGTGTTCGGCTACCAGGACCGGGAGGGCCACGCCGAGATCGATTTCCACGACGTGCGCGTGCCGGTCAGCGATGTGCTCAAGGGCGAAGGCGAGGGCTTCGCGATCGCCCAGGCGCGGCTCGGTCCCGGCCGCATCCACCATTGCATGCGCGCGATCGGGATGGCCGAGCGAGCCCTGGAGTTGCTGTGCCGCCGCGCGCAGTCCCGCGTCACCTTCGGCAAGCCGGTTGCTGACAACGCCAACATTCGGGACTGGATCGCCGAGGCTCGCATCGACATCGAGATGATTCGGCTGCTCACCCTCAAGGCGGCCCACCTGATGGACACCGTCGGTAACAAGGCTGCCCAAACCGAGATCGCGGCGATCAAGGTCGCCGCACCCAACATCGCGTTGAAGATCGTCGACCGCGCCATCCAGGTGCACGGCGCCGGCGGGGTCACCGACGACTTCCCGCTGGCGATGGCCTACGCCCATCTGCGCACGCTGCGGCTGGCCGACGGCCCCGATGAGGTGCACAAGCGTGCCATCGCGCGCCAGGAACTGCGCAAATACCGGGAGGCGTGATGACCTCACTGGATCTGAGCGGGCGCACCGCGATCGTCACCGGCGCCTCCCGCGGGATCGGCCTGGCCATCGCCCAGCGGTTGGCCGACGCCGGCGCCAACGTGGTGCTCACGTCCCGTAAGCAGGACAGCGCGGATGCCGCCGCCGCCGAGGTCGGCGGCACCGCGATCGGGGTCGCCGCCCACGCGGTCGAGGAGGACCAGGCGCGCCGCTGCATCGAGCTGGCCTTGGAAAAGTTCGGCAGCGTCGACATTCTGGTCAACAACGCCGGCACCAACCCGGCGTTCGGCCCGCTGATCGACCAGGACCACGGCCGGTTCGCCAAGGTCTTCGACGTCAACCTGTGGGCGCCGCTGCTGTGGACCTCGCTGGCGGTCAAGGCGTGGATGGGTGAGCACGGCGGTGCGGTGGTCAACACCGCATCGATCGGCGGCATGGGCTTCGAGGCGAACCTCGGCTTGTACAACGCCACCAAGGCGGCGCTGATTCACGTCACCAAGCAGCTGGCGCTGGAACTTTCGCCGCGGGTGCGGGTCAACGCGATCTGTCCGGGGGTGGTGCGCACTCGGCTCGCCGAGGCGCTGTGGCGCGAGCATGAGCAGGCGGTGGCCGGGGCCACCGCGTTGGGCCGGATCGGGGAACCGGTCGACGTGGCGGGTGCGGTCGCGTTCCTGGTCTCGGATGCCGCCAGCTGGATCACCGGGGACACGATGGTGATCGACGGTGGTCAAATCCTCGGCGATGCAAGGATGTTCCGGGCCGGCGGCTAGCGAGTACCGCTTACAGCGTCGCGCCGAAGAGATCCCGCATCGCCGCCCAGTGCCGCTCGGCGGCCGCAGCGTCATAGGGCGCGTTATCCGGGACCGCGAAGCCGTGCCCGGCCGGATAGGTCTCGATGGTGTGCGGCACCCCGGCAGCCGTCAGTGCCTTGCCCAGCGCCTCGGCCTGCTCGGGGGTGAACGAGGCGTCGTCCTGCGCACCGCCGATGTAGAGCGTGGCGGTGATCTGCTCGGCCAGCAGATGCGGGCTGTCCGGCTGGTCGGTGACCAGCCCGCCGCCGTGAAATGACGCGGCCGCCGCCACCCGCTCCGGGACCCGGCCGGCCACCACCACCGATGTCCGCCCGCCCATGCAGTAGCCGGTGGTGCCGTACCGGTCGCCGCGCACCTCGGGTCGACCGTCGAGGTAGGCGAAGAACGCGCTGGCGTCGCTGGCCATCATGTCGGGGGTGATGCTGCGGATCATCGCGAACAGCCGGTTCCGTTCAGTGGGGTCGCTGAACGCGGTGCCCATATCGAACGGCGCCCACTGGCCGTGCCGGTAGTAGAAGTCGGGCAGCAGCACCGCGTACCCGAAGCCGGCCAGCGTGGCCGCCATGTCGTCGAAGGTGTCGCGGACCCCGCCGGCGTCGGGGTACATGACCACACCGGCCCACGGGCCGGTGCCGTCGGGGGTGAACAGGCCGATGGGGCAGGTGCCGTCGGCGGTGGTGACGGTGTCAGTGATGTGCGGCATGGCTACCGTTCTACTCGCCTGCCTGCGCCGCATATTCATCGCGTCTACCCGCCGCGCCGGGCCGCGCCGCGCTGGCGATCGTCGCTAAGCTGGGCGGCGTGCCGATCGCCACGCCGTATGAGGATCTGCTGCACCTGGTGCTGGAGCGGGGCACCGGCAAGGCCGACCGCACCGGCACCGGCACCCGCAGCCTGTTCGGTCACCAGCTGCGCTACGACCTGTCGGCCGGGTTTCCGTTGATCACCACCAAGAAGGTGCACGTCAAGTCGGTGATCTATGAGCTGCTGTGGTTTTTGCGCGGCGATTCGAACATCGGCTGGCTGCGGGAACATGGCGTCACCATCTGGGATGAGTGGGCGAGCGAAACCGGGGATCTGGGACCGATCTACGGGGTGCAGTGGCGGGCGTGGCCGACGCCGTCCGGCGAGCACGTCGACCAGATCAGCAACGCGCTGCGGCTGCTGCGCACCGACCCCGATTCGCGGCGCATCATCGTGTCGGCGTGGAACGTCGGTGAACTCGACCAGATGGCGCTGGCGCCGTGCCATGCGCTGTTCCAGTTCTACGTCGCCGACGGCAAGCTGAGCTGTCAGCTCTATCAGCGCAGCGCCGACCTGTTTTTGGGCGTGCCGTTCAACATCGCCAGCTACGCGCTGCTGACCCACATGATGGCCGCGCAGGCCGGCCTGCGGGTCGGCGAGTTCGTGTGGACCGGCGGCGACTGCCACATCTACAACAACCACGTCGAGCAGGTCCGCGAGCAACTGAGCCGCGAGCCCCGTCCCTATCCGCAACTTGTGCTGGCGCACCGTGATTCGATCTTCGACTACCGGTACGAGGACATCGACATCCAGAACTACGCTCCGCATCCGGCGATCAAAGCCCCCGTGGCCGTATGACGGCCCTCGGCCTGATCTGGGCGCAGTCCACGTCGGGGGTGATCGGCCGCGGCGGGGACATCCCCTGGCGACTGCCCGAGGACCAAGCCCACTTCAAACAGCTCACCACGGGTCACACCGTGGTGATGGGGCGGCTGACGTGGGAATCGCTGCCGGCCCGGGTGCGCCCACTGCCGGGCCGCCGCAATGTCGTCGTGACCCGGCAGACCGACTACACCGCCGACGGCGCCACCGTGGCGAGCGCGCTGGCCGACGCGCTCACCGATGAGGACACCTGGGTGATCGGCGGCGGCGAGATCTATGCGCTGGCGCTGCCGCTGGCGACACGCTGCGAAGTCACCGAGATCGACATCGACCTGCCGCGCGAGGACGGGGACGTGGTGGCGCCGGTCCTGGACGAGTCGTGGGTTGCCACGACGGGGGAGTGGCTGACCAGTAGCGCGGGTCTGCGCTACCGCTTCCACAGCTACAGTCGGTAGTGAGCGCTCGTGTCCGCGCCAACGGCACGACCGTGACATAGTCGACTGGGGGCCGGGTTCACTGGGTCTACCAGGCGTTTTCGGGAAGGGGAGTTGCACGTGGAAACCGAATCCGCAATGACGTTCTCTCGCGTATTCAGGGGATACGATCCGGCTGCGGTTGATGCCTACATCGAGATGTTGACCGCCAAACAAGAGTTGCTGCTTCGCGACGTCGAGAGCCTGAGGGGCCGGCTGAAGGAATCCGGCGACGAAGTAGCTGAGCTGCGGAAGGAGGTCGCCGTCCTCACGGACACCTCACCCGCGCCCCACGCGGTGCAAAATCGGATGGCGAAGATGCTGCGGTGTGCGCTCGACGAGGTTTCCGAGATGCGGGCCGAGGCGCGGGCCGAAGCAGAGGCGCTGATCGCCGCGGCCGAGGCCGAAGCCGAGGCCGCGCGGCAAGAGCACCAAGCGCAGGTGGCGGACATGACCGCGCAGCGAAACGCCTTAGAAGCGGAGTATGCGGAAACTAAGAAAGAGCTCGACGCCGAGCTAGCCGCGATGCGCGCTGAAACCCGATCGGCGATCGATGAGGCGAACCACGACGCGCTGCAGGAGCGTGAGCAACTCCTCGCCGACGCAAAGCAGGAGGCCGATCACTATCGTGAGCAGTCCCGGCAGGCGGTGGACGAGGCGAGCCAGCAACGAATCAAGGTCCTGGAGCAACTGATGGGCGTATACCGCGACCTGGAGGCGGTTCCGGCCACCCTTGAGTTGGCATACCAGGAACAAAAGAATCCGCTCGACGCCAGCGTCGTGGTGCCGTTGGGCCAGAAGCGGAGCACGGGGTGAGTCCGCGGGCGCCTCGCCCCTGAATCGGTATTCTCGGCGTCGTGTCGCTCCGGAACCGTAGGCTGACCGCCGCGCAAGCCCGTCGGATAGCCGTTGCGGCGCAAGGGTTTAGCGGCCCAGGTTGCGGCGGCAAGTTCACTCGCGCGCACCTGCGGCGGCTGATCTCCCGGATCCAGGTGCTGCAACTCGACTCGGTGTCGGTCGCGGTGCGCGCCCACTACGCGCCGGTGTTCAGCCGGTTGGGGCCCTACGACCGGGAGCTGCTGGACCGTGCGGCGTGGCAGCACAGCGCCCGACAGCCGCGGCTCTTGGTTGAGTACTGGGCGCATGAGGCCGCGCTGATGGCCGTCGAGGACTGGCCGCTGCTGCGGTGGCGGATGCGGCAATACACCCACGGTCGGTGGGGTTCCCAGATCGTGCGGGCCAATCCCAAGTTGGCCGGCGACGTGGTCGCGGCGGTGGCCGAGTTGGGTCCGAGCACCGCCGGACAGATCGAGGCCCACTTGGCCGCGCGGCCGCGCCGCGGCAAGGGTGCCTGGTGGAACCGCAGCGACACCAAGTGGGTCGCCGAGGCACTGTTCGCCGCCGGGGTGCTGACGACGGCCACCCGGGTGGGGTTCGCGCGGCACTACGACCTGACCGAACGGGTGTTGCCGCCGGAGGTGCTGGCTCGCGCGGTCGATGACGACGAGGCGGTGCGCGAGCTGACGCTGCGGGCGGCGACCGCGCTGGGGGTGGGCACCGCGGCCGATATCCGCGACTACTTCCGGCTGTCGGCCGCGCAGACCAAACCGGCGCTCGCCAAACTGGTCGCCGACGGCGAGCTGGAACCGGTGGAGGTGGACGGATGGCCGGATGGCGCCTATCTGCGGGTCGGGCAGGTCGTGCCCCGCGCCGACGCGGGCACCGCGTTGTTGTGCCCGTTCGACCCGTTGATCTTCTTCCGGCCGCGGGTGCAGCGGCTGTTCGGCTTTCACTACCGCATCGAGATCTACACCCCGGCGGCCAAACGCCAATACGGCTACTACGTGTGGCCCTTCCTGCTGGACGGGCGGTTGGTCGCCCGGGTGGACCTGAAAGCCGACCGCGACCGCGACACACTGCACGTGGTGGGCGCGTTCGGTGAACCCGGCCACGCCCCGGCCCGGGTGGCGGCCGCGCTGGCCGGTGAGCTGGCCAGTATGGCGTCCTGGCTGGGATTGGGCGGCGTCACCGTCGGCGACCGTGGTGATCTGGTCGGCGCGCTGCGGGCGACCTGATCATCGCCGTGTTGCGGCGGTGCGGCGTGGCGGCGTCGAAATTGCGCACAGGGTCGCTGGTTCGCGAAATCCACAGCCCTGTACGCAATCTCAATTTTCGGGTAGGCGAGCTACCGCCGGCGGCGGCGGTGGTATCGCCGGGTGACCGGCGATCAGGTGGGTTCCCAGCCCGGATCGGCACCCGACGAGGGTCGACCCGGCCAGCCCCAGCGCCACGACCAGCAGCATCAGGCGGCGCAGCGCGGCGATGTGTATGGCTGCGAGCTAAACACACGCGGCGTCCACGTTGCTGCAGCGGCTGGCAAGACAGGTGCGTCAAGATGTGAATATGCCCGTGACCCCGCTGCCGCCGCCGCCCCAGCTCACCGACGGCCCGGATCTGCTGTTGCGCTGCCCGTTACCCGACGACGTGGACGGCATTGTGGACCAGTGCGTCGATCCGGAGATGCAGCGCTGGATTAGCATCCCGGTTCCGTACACGGCGTCCGATGCGCGGGAATTCGTGGACCGGGCGGCCCAGGCCTGGCAGGCCGGCACGGTCGCGACGTTCGCCATCGTGTACCAGGGGCGGTTTGCCGGCAGCATCGACCTGCGGCTGGACGGTGTGGGCGGTGCCGAGGTCGGGTTCGGGTTGGCCCCGTGGGCGCGCGGCGCCGGGGTGATGAGCCGCGCGCTGCGGCGGGTGTTGGCCTGGGCCTTCGACGAATTGCAGCTGGAGTTGGTGCATTGGAAGGCGCAAGTCGGCAACTGGGCCTCCCGGCGCACCGCCACCCGATGCGGATTCCGGGTCCACGGCACCGTGCCCGGCCTGCTCGAACACCGCGGTCAGCGCTGTGACGGCTGGTTCGCGATGCTGCGCCGCGGTGACCCGCTGACCGGCGAACCCGACGCCGAGCCCGCCGGCGGTTGAGGTGAAAACTGGTGCGTGGAACCCGTGTCGGGGCGTGTGAGGATCGGTAAGTGCAGCTCCCACCCGAACCCGAACTGTCCGACGGCCCGGACCTGCTGTTGCGACGCTACCGCCCAATGGATTTGGGCGGTGTCATGGCGCAGTGCCAGGACCCGGAGTTCCAGCGCTGGACGCTGATTCCGGTGCCCTACACCGAATCCGATGCGGCGGAGTTCTTGTCGGCGGTCGCCGAGGGCTGGCGGGCGGGGACCTGCGCCACCTGGGCGGTGGTGCACCAGGGGCGTTATGCCGGGTGCGTCGACCTGCGGCTCGACGGCGTCGACGGCGCCGAGCTGGGTTTCGGCCTGGGGCCGTGGGCGCGCGGTGCCGGGGTAATGACCCGGGCGCTGCGGCTGGCGCTGGCGTGGGCGTTCGACGAGCTGAACCTGAAGGTGGTGCATTGGCGGGCGACCGTGGGCAACTGGCCCGCCCGTGGCGCGGTGGCCCGCTGCGGGTTCAAGGTGGAGGGCACCGTGCGCGGCTTGATCGCGCAGCGCGGCAAGCGCCGCGACGGCTGGATCGGCTCGGTGCGTCGCGGTGACGTTCTCACCGCTGGGCCGCGCCGGGTGCGGGCGGGCGCCATCAGCGCGATCCGCGCGGAGCGTGCGTCGCACCCGGACCCGCGGGTAGTGACGATCCGGGACGCCGTCGAGGCCGATCTCGACGCGGTTCTCGCGGTCGCCGCCAGCGGCACGGGGGATCACAGCGCCTACCTGCGCGGCGAATTCGGTAACAGCCGGGTGCTGTTGGCCGTCGACGGCTCGACGATCGCCGGATTCCTGGTCTGGAACCGGGGCCTGGTCACGGTGCCGTTCGTCTCGCTGGTCGTGGTGGCGGCCGCCTACCGGCGCCGCGGCGTGGCGTCGCAGCTGTTCGACGCCGTGGAGAAGGACTGTCCCGGACGGCGGCTGTTGACCTCGACCAAACTCAGCAACGAGTGCATGCAACGCTTCCTGGAACACCGCGGCTATCGCCGATCCGGCGAGCTCGCCCTCGACTCCCGCGACCCCGACGTCTTCTACCGGCTGGCGCGCGGCGACGGCGCCGCCGCATAGCGGCGCGAGATCGACGGTGGCGCGGGAAAGTTCGGGTGCTGGGCACGCTGGCGTCGATCTCGGCGTTGGGGCGGCTCAGCCCCCCAGCGCGGCGAACGCCTCATCGACCAGTGCGAGCAGGTCGGCGTCCTCGCTGCGCGCCCAGCGTTCCAGGGCGGCAACGTTGGCGGCCAGCGCCGCGCCGGCCTGCACGGTCAGGGCCAGATCGGGTTCGGCCAACCCGGCCCGGCGCGCCAGGGCGTGGGCAAACAACTCCCGGGTGCTGTCCGCGGCGATCCACAGCCGGGCCCGCAGCGCCGGCGTGCCCATGACCAGCCGGACCCGGGCCAGCAAGGTGTCCTGGTCGGTGGCCAGGATGGTTTCGAAGGTGGCGCGCAGCGCGGCGTGCAACGCGACCCGCACAGGCTCGCCGGCCGGCCGTGCGAGCATCGACTGCTCCAGCAGCGGGTCGTAGTCGTCGTATTCGACGACCGCCTCCTTTTGCGGGAAGTACCGGAAGAACGTCATGTGCGACACCCCGGCCGCCGCGGCGATCTCCTCGACCGTGGTGGCCTCATAACCTTGGGCGGCGAACAGGCGCAGCGCGTGCTCCTGGATCGACCGCCGGGTCGCCGCCTTCTTCTGGGCCCGCCAGTCGCTCACGCGGTGAGCACCCCGGTGCGCGGGCCCAGCGCACCGTCCAGCCAGCCGCGCAGCGCGTGCGGATCGGTGCCGCGCCACGCCAGGTGACCGTCGGGACGCACCAGCAGCGCCTCCCCGTCGCCGCGCAACCCGACCACCTCGCCGAGCCGGGCCCGGGCGATCTCGGCCAACGGCTCCGGCCCCAGCAGCGCCCAGGCCGGTCCAAGCGCGTCGTACAACCGGATCGCGGTGCCGTCGGCGCGCACGCACTCGCGGTTGCGCACCCGATCGCCGGCCCGCCGGCCGACCGGCGGCCACCGGCGCGCGCCCAGCGGCCCGCGCCGGTAGGAGACCTGCAGCTGGGACGCCTTGTCGATGATGAGCCGCTGCAGCCAGCCTTGATTCAGCAGCGGCACCGCCACCCGATCGCGCAGCAGCCGAGCCGCCCGGCCCTGCCCCAGCGCCCCGACCGTCACGGTGCTGGTCGAGGCCACCACGTCCGCGGCGATCGGGCGCCGCTCGGCGCCGTAGCTGTCGAGCAGGGTCGGCTCGGCGCGACCCGACACCACCAGCGCCAGCTTCCAAGCCAGGTTCTCCGCGTCGCCGATGCCGGTGTTCATGCCCTGGCCGCCCAACGGACTGTGGATGTGGGCGGCGTCGCCGGCCAACAGCACCCGGCCGCGCCGGTAGGCCGAGGCCAGCCGGCGCTGGATGCCGAACACCGAGGTCCACTCGGTGGTGTGCACGGTGCCGCCGATCTCGGCGTTCACCAGGGCGGCCAGATAGCCGACAACGTCGTCGGGTTGCAGCTCACCGGGAGCGTCTGGCGGCGCCGGGGACATTAGCCGCCACAGGTCCTCACCGGGCAACGGCATCGCCACCAGCATCTCGGATCCGCGCAGCCACGCCGCGGTGGTGGTGCGCGGCCGGTTCAGGTCGGCGTGCACGTCGGCCAGCAGAAACCGCTCGATCAACGGCACCCCGGCGAAGCCGATCCCGGCCGCCTTGCGGACCGCGCTGTGCGCGCCGTCGGCGCCGACCACCCAGGAGGCCCGCAGCGGCGGCGCGCCGTCCAGCCCGACGGTGACGCCGTCGGCGTCGGCATCGACGCCGGTGACCCGCTGGCCCCATTCGACCGTCCCGCCCAGCGCCGTCAGCCGATCCCGCAACGCGGCCTCGATCACGGCCTGCGACACCAGCAGAATGCCGGGCTCACCGGGCCGCAGCGCCTGACCGATCCGCAGGCTGGCCAATTCCCGGCCGTCGACGAACATCACCAGCCGGTCGATCGGCAGGCCGCGGTCGGGCAAATCGCCCAGGGCACCCAGCCGGTCCAGCACCTCCGCCCCGCGCGGCTGGAGGGCCAGGGCCCGCGATGTCGTCGCCGGTCCGGCCGCGGCGTCGAGTACCCGGACCGCTACACCGGCCGCGGCCAGCCCGCATGCCAGCGCCAGCCCGGTCGGTCCGGCCCCCACCACCAAGACGTCGGTCTCCATGGCGCGCCTCCTGGTGTTAGTTACTAACATGTTAGTCGCTAACAGCGGGCGCCGGCAAGGGGTGCGGCTAAGGTGGGGCGTCGTGGCCGAAACGGCGCCGCTGCGCGTGCAACTGATCGCCAAGACTGAGTTCGTCCCGCCGCCGGATGTGCCCTGGAGCACCGACGCCGACGGCGGTCCGGCGCTGGTCGAGTTCGCCGGCCGGGCCTGCTATCAGAGCTGGTCGAAACCCAATCCGCGGACCGCCACCAACGCCGCCTACGTCCAGCACATCATCGACGTCGGGCATTTTTCGGTGTTGGAGCACGCCAGCGTGACCTTCTACATCACCGGCATCTCCCGGTCGTGCACCCATGAGCTGATCCGGCACCGGCACTTCTCCTACTCCCAGCTCTCGCAGCGCTACGTCCCAGAACCCGACGCCCAGATCGTGGTGCCGCCCGGCCTGGACGACGACCCTGAACTGCAGCAGATCCTGGCCGCGGCCGCCGACGCCAGCCGGTCGGTCTACACCGACCTGCTGACCAAGTTGGAAGCCAAGTTCGCTGATCAGCCCAACGCCGTGCTGCGGCGCAAACAGGCACGTCAGGCCGCCCGCGCGGTGCTGCCCAACGCCACCGAGACCCGCATCGTGGTGACCGGCAACTACCGGGCCTGGCGGCATTTCGTCGCGATGCGGGCCAGCGAGCACGCCGACGTCGAGATCCGCCGATTGGCCATCGCGTGCCTGCGCGAGCTGGTGGGCGTCGCCCCCGCGGTGTTCGGCGATTTCCAGATCGCCACCCTGGCCGACGGCACCGAGGTGGCGACCAGTCCGCTGGCCACCGAAGCCTAAGCGGCCGGTGTCGGCGCGTGAACGTGCGCCGATCCGGGAATTTGCGCGGCGTGTCGACCGCGGACACGCACGCTCGCGGCAGGGGCGGGGGAACGGGCAGGTACCCTTAGGACCGTGAGTACCAGCGGTTTCGACGCCTCCACCAGCTTGGGCACCGTGGTGACTGCCATGGCGACGCCGTTCGGTTCCGACGGCTCGGTAGACACCGAGGCCGCGGTGCGGCTGGCCAACCACCTGGTCGACGCCGGGTGCGACGGTCTGGTGCTGTCCGGCACCACCGGCGAGTCGCCCACCACGGCCGACTACGAGAAGCTCACCCTGCTGCGGGCGGTGGTGGAATCGGTCGGCGACCGGGCCCGCATCATCGCCGGGGCCGGCAGCAACGACACCGAGCACAGCGTCCGGCTGGCCGAGGCCTGCGCGGGCGTCGGCGCGGACGGGTTGCTGGTGGTCACCCCGTACTACTCGCGGCCCTCGCAGGCCGGGTTGCGGGCGCACTTCACCGCCGTTGCCGACGCCAGCACCGTGCCGGTGCTGCTGTACGACATCCCGGCCCGCTCGGTGGTGCCGATCGCCCCGGACACCATTTTCGAGCTGGCCGAGCACCCCAACATCGTCGGGATCAAGGACGCCAAGGGCGATCTGCACGCCGGCGCCCAGATCATCGCCGAAACGGGGCTGGCCTACTACTCCGGCGACGACGCGCTGAACCTGCCCTGGCTGGCGATGGGCGCCACCGGGTTCATCAGCGTGATCTCCCACTTCGCGGCCAGCCAACTGCGGGAAATGCTGTCGGCGTTCCAGTCCGGGGATGTGGCCACCGCCCGCAAGATCAACCTCTCGATCGCGCCGCTGTGCAACGCGATGGGACGCACCGGCGGGGTGACCATGGTCAAAGCCGGGCTGCGGCTGCAGGGCATGGACATCGGGGACCCGCGGCTGCCCCAGGTTGCCGCCACAGCCCAGCAGGTCGATGAATTGGCCGCCGACATGCGTGCGGCCAACGTGCTTGGGTGATTGCCGGTGAATGAGGAGCTCACCCCGCCGGGTCCGCTGACCTCGGGCGGTCTGCGGGTCACCGCGCTGGGCGGCATCAACGAAATCGGCCGCAATATGACGGTTTTCGAGCACCTGGGCCGGCTGCTGATCGTCGACTGCGGGGTGCTGTTTCCCACCCACGACGAGCCCGGGGTCGACCTGATCCTGCCGGATCTGCGGCACATCGAAAACCGGCTCGACGACGTCGAAGCGCTGGTGTTGACCCACGCCCACGAGGACCACATCGGGGCCATCCCGTTTCTGCTCAAGCTGCGGCCCGACATTCCGGTCGTCGGGTCGAAGTTCACCCTGGCGCTGGTGGCCGCCAAATGCCGGGAACACCGCATCAAACCGGTGTTTGTCCAGGTCGCCGAGGGCCAGCGCAGCACCCACGGGGTGTTCGAATGCGAGTACTTCGCCGTCAACCACTCGGTGCCCGACGCGCTGGCCATCGCCGTGCACACCGGTGCGGGCACCGTCTTGCACACCGGGGACATCAAGCTCGATCAGTTGCCGCTGGACGGCCGGCCCACCGACCTGCCCGGCATGTCGCGGCTCGGCGACGCCGGGGTGGATCTGTTCCTGTGCGACTCCACCAACGCCGAGATCCCCGGGGTCGGGCCCAGCGAAAGTGAGGTCGGCCCGACGCTGCACCGGCTGATCCGCGGCGCCGAGGGACGCGTCATCGTGGCGTGCTTTGCCTCCAACGTGGACCGGGTGCAGCAGATCATCGACTCCGCGGTGGCGTTGGGCCGGCGGGTGTCGTTCGTCGGCCGGTCGATGGTGCGCAACATGGGCATCGCCCGCGAACTGGGTTTTCTGCGGGTGGCCGACTCCGACCTGATCGACATCGGGGCCGCCGAGATGATGCGCCCCGAACAGGTGGTGCTGATCACCACCGGCACCCAGGGCGAACCGTTGTCGGCGCTGTCCCGGATGTCGCGCGGTGAGCACCGCAGCATCACGTTGACCGCCGGCGACCTGATCATCTTGTCGTCGTCGCTGATCCCGGGCAACGAGGAAGCCGTCTACGGGGTGATCGACGCGCTGTCCAAGATCGGCGCCCGGGTGGTCACCAACGCGCAAGCCCGGGTGCATGTTTCCGGGCACGGCTACGCGGGGGAACTGCTGTTCCTCTACAACGGGGTGCGGCCGCGCCAGGTGATGCCGGTGCACGGCACCTGGCGGATGCTGCGCGCCAACGCCGCGCTGGCGGCCCGCACCGGGGTGCCGCAGGAATCCATCCTGTTGGCCGAGAACGGGGTCAGCGTCGACCTGGTCGCCGGGGTGGCCCGCATCGCCGGCGCGGTGCCGGTCGGCAAGATGTTCGTCGACGGGTTGATCACCGGCGACGTCGGCGACGCCACGCTGGGGGAGCGGTTGATCCTGTCGGCGGGTTTCGTCGCGGTGACGGTGGTGGTGCATCGGGGCACCGGCAAGCCGGCCGCGCCGCCGCACCTGCATTCGCGCGGCTTCTCCGAAGACCCCAAGGCGCTGGAACCCGCGGCCCGCAAGGTCGAGGCCGAACTGGAGGCGCTGGCCGCCGACAATGTCACCGACCCGGTGCGGATCGCGCAGGGGGTGCGCCGCACGGTCGGCAAGTGGGTGGGGGAGACCTACCGCCGCCAGCCGATGATCGTGCCCTCGGTCATCGAGGTCTAGACCTCCGGGCGCCGCGCGGTTGAGATTGCGGTGAGGGCAGTGGATTTCGCCCGATCGCGACCCTGGACGCAATTTCGGCGCCGCAGCGGGCGCGGCCGGAGCTCACTCTTTTTCGGCGTAGACCGACCATTCCAGGTCGCTGGCGGTCAGGTCGCGCCCGGTCGGTTCGATGTAGCGCTGCAGCAACTGCTCGGCCCCGGCCTGCTCCTGCAGCCGCCACCCGTAAGGGGCCAGAAACTCCTGGACCTCCTCGGGCTGCAGGCCGAAATGCCACAACTGCCGGCGCTGGCGCACGTTGCGGTACAGCGTCGGCGAATCGTAGAGGTTGGCGCCGTCGATGAAGTCGCGCCGCACGTAGGTGAACACCAATCGGCTGCCCGACGCCGCGGCCCGCAGCCCGGCCAGGGTCCGGCGCACCGCGTCCTCGGACAGGTACTGGGTCACGCCCTCGCAGATGAAGAACGCGCGAAACTCGGTGCGGTACCCGTGTTCGGCCAGCGCGGTCAGCAAATCGTCGCGTTCGAAGTCCAACGCCACCAACCGCACCGACAACGGCAACGAGCCCAGCACCCGGCGCACGGTCGCCGCCTTGCGGGCGATGTTGACCGGAAGGTCCACCTCGAAGACCGGGATCCGGGCCCGCCGGGTCACCTGGTAGGCGCGGGTATCCAGTCCCGAACCGAGGATCACCACCGCGTCGATCCCAGCCTCGAGCGCCTCGTCGAGTTTGTCGCCGATGAAGCGTTTCCGGCAGGCCAGGTTGGCCCACAGCCCCGGCCCGGTGCGTTGCGACGCGGCGATCAGCAGCCGACGCGGCAACGACCACCGCGTCGCGCGGACCAGCCAGCGCATCCGGGTGGGCAAAAACAGCTCCGCCAGATCGTCGTCCACCAGCCGTCGCGCCGGCGGCTCATGCTGCTCGACCGCGGCCAGCACCATCGGCCCGAACGCGGTCTGCGCCGCGGGGTTTTGCACCATCGGCTTACCTCTTGTTCACGAACCCGGCATCGACCGGCAAGGTGATGCCGGTGACGTAGCGGGCTTGCTCGGACACCAGCCACGCGACGGCGTTGGCGATGTCCTCGGCCTGCAACACCTGGACCGGCAGCGCGTTGCCCATATCCGGCGGCGCGCCGGTCTGCGCGGCCAGCTCGGCCAGCCACTGCCGGGTGTGCTCATTGTTGATCATCGGCGTGTCCACCCCGGCCGGGTGCACGGAGTTCACCCGAATACTGTGCGGGGCAAGAAGGTTGGCGTACACCCGCATCAGCCCGACCAGACCGTGTTTGGCGGCCGTGTACCCGATGGCACCGGCGTCGTGACTGCCGATACCGGCCAGGCCGGCGGCCGAACTGATCAGCACGATCGAACCGCCGTCGCCCCGGTCGATCATGGTCGGAATCGCGGCCTCGATGGTGTGGTAGACGCCGGTGAGGTTGACGTCGATGACGTCGCGCCAGCCGTCGGCGGACTGCATCGGCGCGATCCCCGCATTGGCCACCACGATGTCGAGCCGGCCGAACCGGTCCAGGCCGGTCCGCAGCGCGTCGCCCAGCGAGGCCGCATCGCGGACGTCGCCGCGGGCCGCCACGATCCGCGCGCCGGTGTCCTCGACCAGCTTGACGGTGGCGGCCAGATCCTCGGCGGTCGCCAGCGGGTAGGGGACGCTGGCGATCGGCGCGCACAGGTCGACGGCGATGATGTCGGCGCCGTCGGACGCCAACCGCACCGCGTGGGCCCGGCCCTGGCCGCGGGCGGCACCGGTGATCAGCGCGACCTTGCCGGTCAGGGGCCGCGTCATTACGGCCGCAACTGGCCCTTGGCCGGGTCGCCCGCGACGACCGGGGTGAGCATCTTGATGTCCGGGGCGCCGGCCAGGTGGTCGGCGGCGTCGGTGAACATCGTCGTCACCGCGGGGGCGGTGCTGTGCGCCTTGAGCGCGTCGGCGTCGGCCCACTGCTCGACGAACACGAAGGTGCCGTCGGTCTCGTGCAGCGAGTACAGCTGGCAGCCCGGCTCGTCGTGCACGTCGTTGACCGCGCGGGTCAAGATGTCGCGGACGGTGTCGACCGACTCCGGTTTGGCGGTCAAGCTGGCAACGACGACGACGGGCATGCGGTGGACTCCTTGATGGGGGGCGTGACGTTAGTCACCCTACCTAGGGCGCCGAGATCGACGTTAGGCAGAGGAAGTGCGAGTGGCGATCTGCCTAACGTCGATCTCGAGGCCCTGGTGGGCGGCCCGCACCGCATTCCGTCGTGACCAGTGTGGCGGATGGTGCACACGGGGCTATTGCGACTAGGCTTGCCCCTATGCCTAGCAAGACCGTCGCCCGCTCCGGGACCCGAACGAGCAGGTCAAAGGCCACTTCGCGGGGATCGCGGCCGGCGCGCAAACCCGCCCCGCGGCGTCGCCCGCCCGCCCGGCGGGGCGGCTCGCGGATGGCGGCCGCCGGATTGGCCTGCGGCCGCGCGGCCCGAGCGACCTGGCTGATGGTCGCCAAGGGCGCCGGCAGCACCGCGCGGTCGGTGGGCCGCGCCCGCGACATCGACCCCGGTCACCGCCGCGACGGCATCGCCCTGGCGTTGCTGGGGGTCGCGGTCGTCATCGCCGCGAGTTCCTGGTTCGACGCCGCCCGCCCGGTCGGCGCCTGGATCGACGTCGGGCTGCGGACGGTCGTCGGCGCCGCGGTGGTGCTGCTGCCGGTGGCGGCCGTCGTCATCGCGGTGATCCTGATGCGCACCGAGCCCGATCCGGACGCCCGACCCCGGCTGGTGCTCGGCGCGGCCATGATCGCCCTGCCGATGCTGGGGCTGTGGCATCTGTGGGCCGGGTCGCCGAGCACGCCCGAGGGGCGGCAACACGGGGCGGGCTTCCTGGGCTTCGCGATCGGCGGGCCGCTGTCCGACGGGCTGACCGCCTGGATCGCCGCGCCGCTGCTGGTGATGGCGGCGCTGTTCGGGGTGCTGCTGCTGACCGGGACGACGGTCCGCGAGGTGCCCGAGGCGTTGCGGGCCATGTTCAGCGTGCACGGTTACGACGACTACGACTACGACGACGAGGACCACGTCGAGGAGGACCCCGACACCGACGAGCCACCGACCGAAGACTTCTCCGACGGCTACTACGACGACGCCTCGGCCGGTGACGAGTCGAAGCCCTGGCCGGGCGGCACCCCCTACGACAACTATCCGCTGGATGAGGCCGACGCGCCGACCGTGCCCGAGCCGGCGGTCAAGGCCAAGCGCCGTAAAGCCGAGAAGCCCAAGCAGGACACCCTGGTGATGGACCGGGTGGTCGAGGGCCCCTACACGTTGCCGTCGCTGTCCCTGCTGACCGCCGGGGACCCGCCCAAGCGGCGCACCGCCGCCAACGACCAGATGGCCGACGCGATCACGTCGGTGTTGACCCAGTTCAAGGTCGACGCCGCGGTCACCGGGTGCACCCGCGGCCCCACCGTCACCCGCTACGAGGTGGAGCTGGGGCCCGGCGTCAAGGTCGAGAAGATCACCCAGTTGCAGAAGAACATCGCCTACGCGGTCGCCACCGAAAGCGTCCGGATGCTCGCCCCGATCCCCGGCAAGTCGGCGGTGGGTATCGAGGTGCCCAACACCGACCGGGAGATGGTGCGGTTGGCCGACGTGCTGACCGCGCCCACCACCCGCCGCGACCACCACCCGCTGGTGATCGGGTTGGGCAAGGACATCGAGGGCGACTTCATCTCGGCCAACCTGGCCAAGATGCCGCACCTGCTGGTGGCCGGCTCCACCGGCTCGGGGAAGTCCAGTTTCGTCAACTCGATGCTGATCTCGCTGTTGGCCCGGGCCACCCCGGAGGAGGTCAGGATGATTCTGATCGACCCGAAGATGGTGGAACTCACGCCGTACGAAGGCATTCCGCACCTGATCACCCCGATCATCACCCAGCCGAAGAAGGCGGCGGCCGCGCTGGCGTGGCTGGTCGAGGAGATGGAACAGCGCTACCAGGACATGCAGGCCTCCCGGGTGCGCCACATCGACGATTTCAACGCCAAGGTGAGATCCGGGGAGATCACCGCCCCGCTGGGCAGCCAGCGCGAATACCGGCCCTACCCGTATGTGGTGGCGATCGTCGACGAGCTGGCCGATTTGATGATGACCGCGCCCCGCGACGTCGAGGACGCCATCGTGCGGATCACCCAGAAGGCCCGCGCCGCCGGCATTCACCTGGTGCTGGCCACCCAGCGGCCGTCGGTGGACGTGGTCACCGGGCTGATCAAAACCAACGTGCCGTCCCGGTTGGCGTTCGCGACCTCGTCGCTGACCGATTCCCGGGTGATCCTGGACCAGGCCGGCGCGGAGAAGCTGATCGGTATGGGCGACGGCCTGTTCCTGCCGATGGGCGCCGGCAAGCCGACCCGGTTGCAGGGCGCGTTCATCACCGACGCGGAGATCCACGCCGTCGTCACCGCCTGCAAGGAGCAGGCCGAACCCGAATACACCGAGGGGGTGACCAACGCCAAGCCCAGCGGCGAACGCAAGGACGTCGACCCCGACATCGGCGACGACATGGACGTGTTCCTGCAGGCCGTGGAGCTGGTGGTGTCGTCCCAGTTCGGGTCCACCTCGATGCTGCAGCGCAAGCTGCGGGTCGGTTTCGCCAAGGCCGGCCGGTTGATGGATCTGATGGAGACCCGCGGCATCGTCGGGCCCTCGGAGGGCTCCAAGGCCCGTGACGTGTTGGTCAAACCCGACGAGCTGGCCGCGACGCTGAACGCGATTCGGGGCGGCGGCGACGACAGCGCGGACGACGACGGGGACGACGAGTAGGCGCCTCAACGCCGCACCGAGTGGCACTCTCCCGACGCCCCGCCGGTGTGTCGCGTCGGGAGAGTGCCACTCGGCGGACGGGTCAGCAGGTTTCGTATTGGCGGGACAGTTCGATCTCCAGCGGCAATCGCTTGTGTTCGGGTTGATGCCGGTAGCAGCCGCCGACGACGATTTCGATCGGTCCGTCGAATCCCCAGACGAGCAGGGCGGCGGGGTGGCCGAACCGGGGCAGCAACCCGGCTACCGCCGGGACGATGCGCTGGGTTGCCACGTCATTGCCGCGGCCCTTACCGATACGGATCTCGATCTCGGTGTCGGCCTGGCTCCATTTGCCGTGCGGCCGGGTGACGCCCTTGGCGTCGTAGTACTTGCCGATCGCCGCGCTGATGTCTGACCACAGTGCCCGGTCGGCGTCGCTGGGCGGCGTGGGCGTCGACACGTAGTTGCGGGTGTCGCCGTACTCGTTGTACACCAGCTTGATCTCCCAGGAGGCGTCGGCGAGCGCGGGGTCGCTGCGCTGCAGCGCGGTGGCGGTCGCCGCGGTCGCATCGGGGGTGAGCGTGACGTCGATGCTGCGGCTCGCGGCGTCATCCCGCTCGGCCGGCTGGGTGAGACCAACCAGCTCGGCCACCGGGGAGTGCGCGGCGCGCAGCCAGATCGCCACACCGTCGGCGACCTCGTCGGCGCTCGGATCGGGTTTGCCGTCGGATGGGCCGAAATCGAAGAGGGCGACCGAATGGTCAGCGGTCATCGGATTGCGTGGCAGCGTTCCGCGGGCCGGGTAGTACAGCATGAGGTCGCCGTTGTAATCGCCGAGGCCTCGACGGCGCCGCTGCTCGGTGAAGGTGCGCCCGACGTCGGCGGCCTGCGACACGGTGATCGCGGGGTCCAGCGTTACCGTCAGGCTGAACTGTTTACCGGAGGTGCTGTAGCTGGCGTAGGTCAGGTCGGCCATGCTGACGCCGGGCATCGTGGTGATCTGCTGGCGGATCTGCTCGGCCTCGCGCCGATGATCGAACAAGGAACACCCCGAGATTGGCCACAGCAGCGCCACCGTCACCAACACCAGCGTCATCTTCCGCACGGTTCCCCCTAACCTGCGCCGAGTGCGACTCTGGTGCGCGATTTTCCGACGATCATCGCACCAAATTCATGCGCGGTCGCGCGGTATCGGCCCGGTATTCTGACCTGACCTGGAAGGGGGTGCATGCGGTGGTGTCTTGGCCTGCGCCGCCCCCGGTGCGGCAGCCCCCGTCGGTGTGGACGGTGGTCGCCGCGGCACTGGGCGCGGCGGCATTGGCCCTGGCGATTGTCCCGTTCTATGGCCAGGTGCCGGTGGTTGTCGCGGGGGAGGCGGCGCTGGTCGGTGGCCTGGGTGTGGCGGCCGCGATCGCGGGGCTGGCGCACGCGCGTCGCAGCGGCCGGTCGGTGTCGGCCCCCACCGTTGCCGGGTCGGTCGCGGCCACGCTGGCCGTGGTGCTGGGTGTGATCGCGGTGACCGCCCAGCTGATATCCGTGCGGGACCAGCAGCGACGACCGACCTTGGACACCGCATCGGTGCTCCGCAGGGAACTTGCGGTAACGATCGGGGCTTTCGACTACGCCGGCAGCGATTCGGTGAGCCTCAGCGGTGGACTGACGGTGACCGTGCGTAACAAGCTCAACACGACCCGATCATTCCGCATCGCCGTCGCCGCGTTCGACCGCGACCGCCACCAGGTGATGAGCGCCTCGTCCGCCGCAACGCTGGCCGCTCACGCCACCGAATCCGGCGAGATGTTCACCTATCTGCCCGATGAGAAAACCGCCGAGCGGTTGAAAGCCGCAACGTTTCGGCTGATCGACGCGACCAGCAAGCCGGTGACATGACCTGGCCTACCGCCGGCATGCCGACCGCGGCGCCAGTGTGGCCGGCGGTGTCGCTGGCGGTGGGCAGCGTGGGTCTGGTCCTGGCGTTCGTTCCGCACCAGGTGGGGCTTATCGGTGCCGCGGCAGGAGGATTCGGCGTCGCCGCCGGAACGGCCGGGGTCTTGCTTCGTGGACATCGCCGCCCGGCTTCGGCGGTGTCGGGGATTACGGTGTCGGTGCTGGCGGTTGTGAGTGCTGCCATCATGACGTTCGTGTACGCCGATCTGGGCGGGCGGGCCGCACGGTCGACCACCGACACCACCAGCACCCAGACGGTGCTGCACCACGAACTCGGTGTTCAGATCGGGACTTTCAGCTACCAACCCAGCCCCAAGGGCAACATCGTCGCGGCCACCACCTCGGTGCCGGGCGGAAAGCTGATGGTTACGTTGACCAATAAACTTGCCGTGCCGCGAACGTTCTACGTCACCATCGCGGGGTTTGCTAGCAAGGGTGTCCAGATCAATTCCTTCACCGTTGACGCGACCCTGGACGGGGGTGCGACGCGCCAGGTCAATGCGGCCGATCGGATGACGGCTTCGGAAAAGACGGCCGAGCGGCTGACGACCGCGACGTTCACCGTCCTCGCGGCGTCCAGCACCGGCGTGGAGAAGCCATGATCCCCGATGGCGCAGGGCGCGCGACCGAGGCGCCGGGCCCGCTCTGGCCGGTGGTGGCCCCGGTGGTCGGGGTGTGCGGCCTGGTGTCGGCGGCGGTGCCCTATCCGGGTGTGCTGGCCGGGATCTCGGCCGGTGTGGTGGGGATCGGCGCCGGTGTGGTCGGGGTCATTGCGGCCCGTCGGAGGGCCGCCCGCTGGGCGGCGATGTCGGGAATCGTCGTGTCGGTGCTGGCGATTGCGGCCGGCGTTGCGCTGGTGTTCGTCCACCCGGGCCCCGCCGGGCACCCCGCAGACCGGGGTACCGCCGAGGTGTTGCGCGACGAACTCGACGTGGTCATCGGACATTTCGCACCGGGCGGCTCGGACAGCAAGCGGGGACGCGTACCGGTGACGCTCACCAACCGAACAACAGAAACAGGTGAATTCGCGGTCGCCGTTGCGGCTTTCGGTGCCGACGGTCACCAGATCGACTGCGACACCGCCCGCGCTACGCTGGCCGCCCGATCCAGCGAGGACCAGGACATGTTCACGTTCAGCCCCGCGGATCGGATACAAGCGGCGACATTTCGGGTCATCGCCGCCCACAAAGTCACCGGGTGGGCCAGGTGATCCACGACTACCCGTACTGCGACGATGAGTTCGCCGAGCCACCTCCCCGGCGGCCGAGGTCCTGGCGCCGGGGATGGACCGCACTATCGCTGCTCGGCGGGCTGGGCGGGGCGGCACTGGTATTACTGCCCGTCGGCCCGGTCGGTGCCGTGGTCGGCGGCGCCGGGATCGCCACCGGCGTGCTGGCGCTACTGCGCGGCGGTCGGGTCTTCGCCGTCACCGGCGCGGTGATCTCGTCCCTGGCTGTCGCGGTGACGTTGTTGATGACCGTCGCCCAGGTGCCGGGGCGCCCTAACCCCACCCGCGCACCGGCGGCGTCGGTCGACACGAATGTCGAGAAGGTGCTGGCCGACGAACTGGAGGTGCAGTTCGGAGGATTCAGGTCCAACGCGCTGTGGCCCGAGGTGACGGTGCTCTTGACGAACAAACTTGACGTGGTGCGCCAATGCCAGATCGAGATCGGTGCGTTCGATGGGCCCCGCGCACAGCTCAACTCGGCACGGGTCAAGCAGGAATCCTCGTCGTATGAGGGGGTAGTGTTGGATGCTCGCGCCACGGCGGAGGCCAGCGCCGAATTCATGGTCGATTACGACGACAGTGCGGCTCAGCCCTACCAGTCCGCGGCCTTGCGTGTCATCTCCGTCGCCTGCGGTCCCTTCGACTACGCGTGAGTGAGCCAGGCACATGGTGATCCATCCCGTCCGTCCCGGCCCAGCGCCGGCCGTCGGCGCCCACTGGCCGATCGTGGCGTGTGTCGCCGGCCTGCTCGCACTGGCGGCGGCGTTTCTGCCGTTCGGTATCGGGCTGATCGCCGTCGCGTTCGCTGGTGTCGGCGGTGCGGCGGGAATCGCCGCACGAGTGCACGGTGCGCCGCGCCGCGGCCTGGCCGTTGCCGGGGTGAGCACGTCGGCGCTGGCGATCGTGATCGCCGGCGTGACGGTGGCGGTCTATCACCCCGGCACCGACCCGGCCGCTAGCCACGACAGCGAATCCAGCTGGATCGGCTCTACCAGCAACACCGATGAGATTCTGCGCGACTACCTTCGGGTGAGCTTCGGGGCGATCGACCCCGCCGGGTCGTCGCTGTTGCCGGTGACGCTGACCAGCACGCTGGATCGGGCGGCGAGCGCGCACGTGGTGGTCGCCGGGTTTATCGGCGGCCGGGAGATCGCCAGGGACACCGACTTCGTCACCTTAGCCGGCAAGGCCACCCAGCGGGTCGGGATGTTCTACCGCTATCTCAACGAGGACCGCATCCCGCAGCTGCGGAAAGCGCAGTTCCGGGTGGTGGAGGCCACCCTCTATTGGCACACCGGCTGACGGCCCGACGAGCAGCGCCGAACGTGCGTTGGTGGCGGGGATTTCGCCGAAATCCCGCCACCAACGCACGCTCGACGAAACGGTGCCCGCCCGGCCCGCCGCGGCCTAGGATTTTCGTCGTGAAGAGGTCGGCGCTGCTGGTCGTCGTCATGCTCGGTTGGCTCGGCGGCGCATGCATGTCCAGCCGGCAAAACGCGGCCGAGTCCCTGGAGCGCCAGATCCGTGCCATGGCGGGGGTCAGCGACACCCAGATGGAGTACAAATCCAGTGTCGGGCTGGGCAGTTCGCTGAAACTCGCGGTGACCCTCGACCCGTCGGTGACCGACGCACAGGCCGGCGATGTGGGCCGGGTGTTCGCCGACGAACTGCACCGGCAGGGGTTCGACGGTCACGTCGTCGATTTCGCCGTCTCCTATCCCGCCGTGTCCGACTCGACGGCGACCTTCCACTTCTACGAAACCCGCGACGCCGCCAACCCCGCCACCGCCAAGATCGCCGACGGGCTGGAGGTGTGGTTGCGGGTCGCGCGTTCCCCGATCGCCACCCAGGCGACGCTGCGTCAACCGGAGTCGGGTAGCAACGACGTGCACCAGGACTTCACCGTCGCGCTGCGGCCGCAGACCACCGCCGCCCAAGCTGAAGCGCTGCAGCGCGACGAACCCGCGCTGGCGGCCGCCACCTGGTGCATCGATGCCCGCCAGAACGCTGCGCGGCACGGGTATTGCTCGACGCCGGCGCCGCCCAGCGATCACGACAAGAATCTGTGGGACAAGATCAGCGCCGCCGCCGGCCCGGACAACTCGGCCGACGGGCGCACCGCTCCGCGCAGCGGTGTGGTCCAAGCCGACACCGACATCGGTATCACCATCGAGTCGCCGACGAACACCGACGCGGTCACCGATCAGGTCGCCCGCTCGGTGGCCGCGCTCCTACCGCAGTTTGGCCACCCCACCGCGCTGGTCGTCGACACCAAGACCTACTACCGCAACGATCAGTCCATGCGCAGCAACACCGCGCTGGAGATCGTGGTCGGCGGCTGCTACCGGCATCAGCCCTACCACGAGCGAACGCCGCTGGAACTCGAGTTGTCCGCGATGTACGAGAAGTGCTGATGCAGGGCCCAAAGTCCCTGCCGGTCGGGACATCGGGCCCTGTCCCGGGCTGGGCTGATGCGGAACGCTGGCAGTGTCACCGATGCAGGAAGGCGGTGTCTCGCGATGACTCGTCACGCCCTGGACCCCGACACACTCCAGACGGTCCTCACGCTGGCTACCCGCGCGCCGTCGATCCACAACTCCCAACCGTGGCGCTGGCGGGTCGCCGCACACGACGAGCTGCGGCTCTACCGCGACCCCGCGCTGCAGTTGCTCCGCACCGACCCCGACGGCCGGGACTTGTTGGTGAGCTGTGGTGCGACGCTGCATCATTGCGTGGTGGCGCTGGCGGCGCTGGGGTGGCGCGCGACGGTGCAGCGGCTGCCCGATCCCGCCGACCCGGATCTGTTGGCGACCCTGCGGGTAGGACCCGGGCAACGGCCGCCCGCCGACACCGACAGCACGTTGGCCGCCGCGATCGCGCGGCGGCGCACCGACCGCCGGCACTACAGTTCTCGACCGGTTCCGGCCGCCGATATCGCCCTGATGGGTGCGCGCGCCGCGCGGCTGGGGGTGATGCTGCGCAGATTCGACACCCTGGACGCCTTGACCGTCGTCGTGGCGCACGCGGTCACCCGGCACCTCGTCGATCACGACTACCTCGCCGAACTCGCCACCTGGAGCGGGCGCTACGGGTCGCTGGCCGGGGTCCCCGCCCGCAGCACGCCGGCCGCCGATTCCGCCGCGACACTGCCGGGTCGGTTATTCGCCGGGCCCGCGCTGGCTCAGCCACCGCATGCATCGGCGGGGGCGGACCACGGCGTGTTCGTGGCGCTGGGCACCGCCGCCGACGACCGGTTGGCCCGACTGCGCGCCGGGGAAGCCACCAGCGTGGTGCTGCTGACCGCGACCGCCCTCGGATTGGCCAGCTGCCCGGTCACCGAACCGCTGGAGATCGACGACACCCGGGCGGCGGTGCGCGCCGACGTGTTCGGCACCAGCGGCTACCCGCAGATGATGCTTCGGATCGGTTGGGCGCCAACCGATGCCGACCCGCTGCCGGCAACACCGCGCCGTCAGCTCGCTGACGTGGTCGCCTGGACGAGTTAGTCCGCGGCCAGCGGCGCTGACCAGCGCAGCACCGTGCCACCGCCGGGCGGGGCCTCGACCGTGAACGCGCCGTCGGTTTGTTCGGCGCGTCGACGCAGATTCGTCAAGCCGCTGCCGGTCACCTGCGCGGGGATGCCGCAGCCGTTATCGGTGACCTCGATGCACAGGTCGTCTTCCACCTTGATCTGCACCGTCAACGCGCTGGCGTGGGCGTGCCGGACGGCGTTGCTGACCGCTTCGCGGACCACCGCCTCGGCGTGATCGGCCAGCCCCGCGTCGACCACCGAGAGCGGTCCCACGAACTGCACGGTGGTCCGCAGCCCCGAACCGCCGAATTGGGCGATCACGTCGTCGATCCGCTGCCGCAGCCGGGTAATGCCCGAGGACGCGCCGTGCAGGTCGAAGATGGTGGTGCGAATCTCGCCGATGACGGCTTGCAGATCGTCCACCGCATCGGAGAGCCGTTGCTGCACCTGCGGATAGCGGGCCCGGCCGATGGTGCCCTGCAGCGACAGACCGACGGCGAACAGTCGCTGGATCACATGGTCGTGCAGGTCACGGGCGATCCGGTCCCGGTCGGTCAGCACATCGAGTTCCCGCATCCGGCGCTGCGAGGTGGCCAACTGCCAGGCCAGCGCGGCCTGGTCGGCGAAGGCGGCCATCATCTCCAGTTGCTCGTCGCCGAACGGGACCGCACCGCCGTCGCGCAACACCACCAGCACCCCGGCGACGGTGTCGGTGGCGCGCAGCGGCAGCACCAGCGCCGGGCCGGTGTCGCGTATCCCGTCCACCGCGATCGCGTCGACGCGCCGCGGTGCGCGCTGTGTGAACACCGCGCCGACGGCGGTGCCCGCCACCGGGATGGTGATGCCATTCGCGGAAGCCGCTGCGGCGCCGACGGTTTCGATCACCAACAATTCGGTCACCTCGGCGGCCGGCAGGTCTTCGTCGACCGGCACGGCCACCAGTGTCGCGGCGGCGCCGGTGAGCTTGCGGGCTTCGTCGGCGACCAGCCGGAACACCGTCGCCGGTTCGGCGCCGGACAGCAACTCGGTGGCGATATCGCGGGTGGACTCAATCCAGGATTGGCGCGCCTTGGCCTGTTCGTACAGGCGTGCGTTGGCGATGGCGATGCCGGCCGCCACCGCCAAGGCCTGAACCAGCACCTCGTCGTCTTCGGTGAACGGTCGCCCGCCGGCCTTCTCGGCTAGATAGAGGTTGCCGAAGACCTCATCGCGGATACCGACCGGCACACCGAGAAAGGTCCGCATGATCGGGTGCCCCGGCGGGAAGCCGACCGAGCAGGGGTGATCGGTGACGTTGTCCAGCCGCAGCGGTGTGGGGTCATCGATGAGCAGGCCGACCACACCGCGGCCTTCGGGCAGCGCGCCGATGCGCCGATAGGTGTCGTCGTCGATGCCCTCGTAGACGAACTCCAGCATCCGGCCGGTCTGGTCGTGCACCTCCAGCGCGCCGTATTGGGCGTCCACCAACTGGGTGGCGGTGTGCACGATCGACCGCAGGGTGGCCCCCAACTCCAACCCGGAGGTCACCAGCAGCATCGCTTCCAGCAGCCCGTCGAGGCGGTCGCGGCCTTCGACGATCTGCTCGACCCGGTCCTGGACCCCGACCAGCAACTCCCGCAACCGCAGCTGCGACAGCGTGTCGCGCAGCGACCGCAGCTCGTCGGCGGGGTTGCTAGCCATGGGGCCGTTGCAGTTTGGTCGCGAACACCGCGGCCTGGGTGCGCCGCTCCATGCCGAGTTTGGCCAGTAGCCGCGACACGTAGTTCTTCACCGTCTTTTCGGCCAGAAACATCCGGTCGGCGATCTGTTTGTTGGTCAGGCCCTCGGCAAGCAGACCCAGCAAGGTGCGTTCCTGGTCGGTGAGACCCGACAGCGGATCCGGCTTTTCGGCCGCGCCGCGCAGCTTGGACATCAGCGCGGCCGCGGCCCGATTGTCCAGCAGCGACCGCCCGGCACCGACATCCTTGACCGCGCGGGCCAACTCCATGCCCTTGATGTCCTTGACGACGTAGCCGCTGGCACCGGCCAGGATCGCGTCGAGCATCGCCTCATCGGAGGTAAACGACGTCAGCATCAGGCAGTGCAAGCCGGGCATGGCCGCCAGCAAATCACGGCACAATTCGATGCCGTTGCCGTCCGGCAACCGGACGTCGAGCACCGCCACATCCGGGCGCACCGCGGGGATGCGGACCATGGCTTCGGCCACCGTGCCGGCCTCGCCGACCACGTCGAGGTCGGGGTCGGCGCCGAGCAGGTCGATCAGACCACGGCGCACCACCTCGTGATCGTCGACCAAAAAGACCGTCACCACAATCGCAGCCTATAAGCGATTCCGCGGACCGTCACGGGGCTTTGGTCACCGCTCAAGGGCCGTTGGTCCTCAAACGATGCCCATTTGTGCCCTTGGGCGGCGGTGCCCCCGGTGGCATAACTAGATGCTGGCGCGACGCCAGGTAAATCCGGCGCCGAGCGATTTCGGTTGCGCCGCGATCGCGTAATTTGCTGTGGCGGAACCCGCCGAAATGTAAGACTCCGAAAATCGGTCCATGCGAGAGAAGGGTCATCGGTATGACAACCGAGGCAACACCTCCCGATCAGAAAACCGCACCGGCGATGGTCAGCAGGGGCTGGGTGCAGGGCGTGGCCCTCGTCATGATCTTCGGTTTCACCGTGATGGGAATCCTGGCCTATCGCACCTACCACGCGTCGATGCCGATGCCGCAGAAAGTGGTTAGCCAATCCGGCCAGGTGCTGTTCACCGGCGACGACATCACCCGCGGTCAAGAACTCTTCCAGGCCCGCGGCCTGATGCAGTACGGGTCGGTGCTGGGTCACGGCGCCTACCTGGGACCCGATTACACCGCGGACTATTTGCGGATGGCCACCGATAACGTCGGCGATCAGCTGCGCGGGCAGGGGGTCGCCGACGTGCACGACGCGGTGGTCAAACAGTTCCGGACCAATCGGTATGACCCGCTCGCCAAGACGCTGACGTTCACCGATCAGCAGGCCAAAGCATTCGACGACATTCAAAAACATTACGCGGCCTATTTCGGCGAGAACTCCACCAAATACGGGCTGCTGCCCAAGATGATCACCGACCCGGCGCAGATCCACGACCTGACCGCGTTCTTCGCCTGGACGGCGTGGGCGGGCGCCGCCGAACGGCCCGGCCACAGCTACAGCTACACCAACAACTGGCCGTCGGAGCAGCGGGTCGACAACGGGCCGACCGCGCAGCTGGTGGTGTGGTCGGTGCTGTCGCTGGTGGTGCTGCTCGGCGGTACCGGGGTGATGTTCGCCATCTACGGCCGCTGGAGCCAGAAGGTGGGCTGGCACGGCAGCGAAACCACGGCGCTGTCGTTCCGCCAACCCGGCGAGGTGGCGCTGACCCGGGCGCAACGCGGCGCGATCTGGATGTTCGCGGTGGTGTCGCTGCTGTTTTTGGTGCAGACCCTGATGGGCGGGGCCGTTGAGCACTACCGCGCCGACCTGTCGGCGTTCTACGGCATCGATTTGGCTCGGGTGCTGCCCTACAACCTGGCCCGCACCTGGCACCTGCAGCTGTCGCTGTTGTGGACCGCCGCCGCGTTCTTAGCCGGCGGCATCTTCCTGGTGCCGTTCATCACCCGACGCGAACCGCGGCGGCAGCATTGGCTGGTCTACGCCCTGCTGGGGGCGCTCGTGGTGGTGGTGGCCGGGTCGCTGCTGTCCGAGGCGCTGTCCATCTACGGCGTGATCGATAAGGGCAGCCTGTTCTCCCAGCAGTGGGAGTACCTGGACCTGCCCCGGCTGTGGCAGATCCTGCTGGTCGTCGGGCTGTTCTTGTGGATCGCGATCATCTGGCGGGGGATGCGCGGCACGCTGCGCACCGAATCGAAGATGAACCTGCCGTGGCTGTTCTTCTTCACCGGCCTGGCCATCCCGGCGTTTTACGCCGTCGGCCTGCTCGCCGGCAGCGACACCCACTTCTCGGTCGCCGACTTCTGGCGGTTCTGGGTGGTGCACCTGTGGGTCGAAGACTTCCTGGAGCTGTTCACCACCGTCATGGTGGCCTACATCTTCGTGCTGCTGGGGGTGGTACGCCCCAAGGTGGCGCTCGGGGTGATCTTCCTCGACGTCATCTTGTATTCGGCCGGCGGTGTCATCGGCACCATGCACCACCTGTACTTCTCCGGAACCCCGGTGGAACACATGGCGCTGGGCGCGTTCTTCTCGGCGGCCGAGGTCATCCCGTTGACCTTCTTGACCGTGGAGGCGTGGGCGTTTTTGCAGCTGGGTTCGCGGCAACAAAGCCACGACAAGCCGTTCCCGCACCGCTGGGCGGTGATGTTTTTGGTCGCGGTCGGGTTCTGGAACTTCCTGGGCGCCGGGATCTTCGGGTTCCTGATCAACCTGCCGGTGGTGTCCTACTACCAGATCGGCACCGCGTTGACGGCCAACCACGCGCACGGCGCGATGATGGGGGTCTACGGGATGCTGGCGGTCGGGCTGGCGATGTTCGCGTTCCGCTACGCCATCCCGGCCGACAAGTGGCCGGAGAAGTGGGCCCGGGTGTCGTTCTGGTGCATGAACCTGGGGCTGGCCTGGATGGTGTTCGCCACCCTGCTGCCGCTGGGGGTGCTGCAGCTGTACCACTCGGTCAACGACGGCTATTACGAGGCGCGGTCGCTGGGTTATCTGACCCGCCCGGGTAACTCGGTGCTGGAGTGGATGCGACTGCCGGGCGACCTGCTGTTGATCATCGGCGGGGTGCTGCCGTTCGTCTGGATCGCGTGGACGGCGATCCGCAACCTGCGCGCGCGGCCGGCCGCCGACGAGCTGCCGGAAAACCCCCTGTACACCGAAGTGGCGCCGCAACCGGCCACCTCGCAGGAGTGACGATGACCGCACCCGCCGCGTCGGTATGGCTAGCCGCCGGCTACGCCCTGGTCCTGGTCGCAATCGCCTGGGGCTTCGACGTGATGGCCCGGCGGGTGTCGGCGCGCGCCGCGCGGTGGCGCACCGGCGAATTCGTCTACCACGCCGACCACGACGCCTGGGTTTGCCCGCAGGACCAGTGGTTGTGGCCCACGTCGTTCGACCCCGCGCATCGGGTGATGCGGTACCGGGCGTCGCCGACGGTGTGCAACAGCTGCCCGGTCAAGTCGACCTGCACCAGCTCCGAGCACGGGCGTGAGATCAGCCGCGAGGTGGACCCGTGGCCGCATTCCGAAGCGGGCCGGTTTCACCGCGGCATCGCCTGTTTCGTGGCCGCGCTCGGGGTGGTGATGCCGCTGGCGATGCTTTTCGGCAGCCACTCGGTGGCCGACGTGTTGGTGTTGGGCGGGGCGGCCGCGGTGGTGGTGCTGGCCGGGCTGCCGCTGGCCCGGCACCTGTGGAACACTCCGTCCAACGCGCCCGAGCACCTGCCGCACCGCACCGGGTTGGAGGATCAGGTGGCCGCCGCGATCGATCGGTACTCGACGCGGTGGGGCTGGGCGGACAAGGACGCCAAGGCAGGGGAGAAGACACGGTGACCTCGGTGGTGGTCTGGGTGCTGGTGGCGATCGCAGCCCTGGCGGTGTTGGCGTTCTTTTCCCTGACGGTGCTGCGCGAATACGAGCGGGGTGTGGTGTTCCGGATGGGCCATGCCCGCCCGCTGTACCGGCCGGGGATGCGTGTTCTGATCCCGTTGGTGGACAAGATGATCCGGGTGGATCAGCGGGTGGTGACGTTGACCATTCCGCCGCAGGAGGTGATCACCCGGGACAACGTGCCGGCCCGGGTCAACGCGGTGGTGATGTTTCAGGTGATGGATCCGCTGAAAGCGATTCTGGCGGTGGAGAACTACGCGGTGGCGACCTCGCAGATCGCCCAGACCACGCTGCGGTCACTGCTGGGCCGCGCCGACCTGGATACCCTGCTGGCGCATCGCGAAGACCTCAACAGCGACCTGCGCACCATCATCGAAAAGCAGACCGAGCCGTGGGGGGTGCAGGTCCGGGTGGTGGAGATCAAGGACGTCGAGATCCCCGAGTCGATGCAACGGGCGATGGCACGGGAAGCCGAGGCCGAACGGGAACGCCGGGCCAAGGTGATCAACGCCCGCGGTGAACTGCAGGCCTCCGAGGAACTGACCCAGGCCGCCGAGACGCTGTCCAAAAACCCCGCGTCGCTGCAGTTGCGCTATTTGCAGACGCTGCTGGAGTTGGGCGCCGACCAGAACTCGACGGTGGTGTTTCCGCTGCCGGTGGACATCCTCACGCCGTTTCTGTCCTCGCTGCCGTCGCGACCGTGAGACACCTGGCAGCGCCGAACGTGCACTGGCGGCGGATATTGCCGGGAAATCTCGCCACCAGCGCACGTTCGGCGGTGTGGCCGGTTCCCGGCTGACCGCGGCCGTCTCTGTGCCGACGCTAGAGCCGGAGCAGCATGCGGGTGTTGCCCAAGGTGTTGGGTTTGACGTAACTGAGGTCCAGGAATTCGGCGACCCCGAGGTCATAGGAGCGGCGCATCTCCTCGAACACCTCCGGGCTGACCGGGGTGCCGTCGATCTCGGTGAACCCGTGCCGGGCGAAGAACTCGGTTTCGAACGTCAACACGAACAGCCGCTGCAGCTGCAGGTCGCGGGCCACCGCCAGCAGCCGGTGCACGATCGCGTGGCCGACCCCGCGGCCCGTCATCCCCGGCTCGACCGCGATGGTGCGCACCTCGCCCAGATCCGACCACAGCACGTGCAACGCGCCGCAGCCGACCACCTGGCCGTCGTGTTCGGCCACCCAGAACTCCTGAACCGCCTCATACAGCGTCACCAGGTTTTTTTCCAGCAAAATCTTCCCGGCGTAGGTATCCACCAGCCGCTTGATCGCCGGGACATCGGAGGTTCGTGCGCGCCGCACCAGCGGCGGAGAGGCGGGTGGACCGCCCGCTGCGTTCACGGGTGCAGAGTATCGGTTACCGAGGTCGGACTGAACAACCGATATTCTGTTTGCCGTGCCAGGGCAGCCGCAAACCGATCCGGTGGTGACGCGTGTCCGCGTGGCGAATCTGGCCAACCTGCTGACCGGTCTGCGGCTGGTGCTGGTCCCGGTTTTCCTGCTGGTCTTGTTTGCCGGGGACGGCCACGAAACGGCGAGCCGGATCGGCGCGTTCGTGATCTTCGCTGTCGCGGTCATCACCGACCGATTCGACGGGGCGCTGGCCCGCAACTACGGCATGGTGACCGAGTTCGGGGCGCTGGCCGATCCGATCGCCGACAAGACCCTGATCGGCGCGGCGCTGATCGGGCTGTCGATGCTGGGCGATCTGCCCTGGTGGGTGACGGTGCTGATCCTGGCCCGCGAGGTGGGGATCACCGTGCTGCGGTTCGCGGTATTGCGTCGCGGCGTCATCCCGGCCAGCCGGGGCGGCAAACTCAAGACCCTGGTGCAGGCGGTCGCGATCGGGCTGTTCGTGCTGCCGCTATCGGGTTCGTGGCTGACCATGGCCTGGGTGGTGATGGCCGCCGCGATCGTGTTGACCGTGGTCACCGGCGTGGACTACGTCCTGTCCGCGGTGAGGGATGTGCGTGGACGACCCGCTGATCACTGAGGAGGCCCGCGCCCTGGTCGCGGACCTGACGATTCGTCGGCAAACCGTGGCCACCGCGGAGTCGCTGACCGCGGGGCTGCTGTCGGCGACGCTGGCCGGGGTGGCCGGCGCCAGCGCGGTGCTGCGCGGCGGGCTGGTCACCTACACCGAAGACACCAAGGTCAGCCTGGCCGGGGTCGCGCCCCAGGTGCTCGACGCGGTCGGCCCGGTCGCCGCTCCCACCGCCCGTGCGCTGGCCGTCGGCGCGCGGCAACGCTGCGCGGCCACCTGGGGGGTGGGGCTGACCGGGGTGGCCGGCCCCGAACCGCACGGCGGGCACCCGGTGGGCACCGTGTTCCTGGGGCTGGCCGGGCCGGTCGACGCCGAGGTGGTGGAGTGCGCGTTCGGCGGCACCCGCTGGGACATCCGCGTCGCGGCGGTGCGCGAGTCGATCAACCGGCTGCACGCGCTCGTCGCGCGGACGTGACGGCGACGCGCCCGGGAACCCGCCGGACGCCGCCCGCGTTGCACAGCTAGGGACCGCGACTTGAGGGAGAGCATGATGACGGCATTGCTGCGCGAGGTGATCGGCGACGTGCTGCGCCGGAACCGGACATCGCAGGGCCGCACACTGCGTGAAGTGTCGGATTCGGCGCGGGTGAGCCTGGGTTACCTGTCCGAGGTCGAGCGGGGCCGCAAAGAGGCCTCCAGTGAGCTGCTGAGCGCGATCTGCACCGCCCTGGAGGTGCCGTTGTCGACGGTGCTCACCGACGCCAGCGCCGCGCTGGCGCGCACCGAACCGGCAGCCAGTGCGGCCGGCACCGCCAACATCGATGTCAGCACCAAGGTCGTCATTCCGCCCGCGGCGGCGCTGGCGCTGGCCTGATCGCACCCGCCGGGGCGACAAGGCTGCGGTCTGTCCCCGGTAACCGATAAATTGGGCAGCAGGCAAGCAACCAAACGAAGGCGGAGCTCACTCATGGCCAACCCGTTCGTCAAGGCGTGGAAATACGTGATGGCGCTGTTCAACGCGAAGATCGACGAGCACGCCGACCCGAAGATTCAGATTCAGCAGGCCATTGAGGAAGCGCAGCGTCAGCATCAGGCGCTGACCCAGCAGGCGGCCCAGGTGATCGGCAATCAGCGCCAACTCGAGATGCGGCTCAACCGGCAGCTGGCCGACGTGGAGAAGCTGCAAGTCAATGTGCGTCAGGCGCTGACGCTGGCGGACCAGGCGACCGCCGCCGGGGACGCCGCCAAAGCCACCGAATACAACAACGCCGCCGAGGCGTTCGCCGCCCAGCTGGTGACCGCCGAGCAGAGCGTGGAGGACCTCAAAGCCCTGCACGACCAGGCGCTGGCCGCCGCCGGTCAGGCCAAAAAGGCCGTCGAGCAGAACGCGATGGTGTTGCAGCAGAAGATCGCCGAACGCACCAAGCTGCTCAGCCAGCTTGAGCAGGCCAAGATGCAGGAACAGGTCAGCGCGTCGCTGCGGTCGATGAGTGAGCTCGCCGCGCCGGGCACCACCCCCAGCCTCGACGAGGTCCGCGACAAGATTGAGCGCCGCTACGCCAACGCGATCGGCGCCACCGAACTCGCGCAGGGCTCGGTGCAGGGCCGGATGATCGAGGTGCAGCAGGCCAGCGTGCAGATGGCCGGTCACTCGCGGCTGGAGCAGATCCGCGCGTCGATGCGCGGTGAGGCGCTGCCCGCCGGCGACGCGGCCGCCCCGGCCGCCCCGGTCACCCCGGCCGCCCCGCAGGCCGGGGCCGCACCCGAGACGCCGCTCGGCCAGCAGTAGCGACGGCGGGGTCCGGAGATGGCGGCGAGTCAGCGCGTGGCGCACATCAGTCAGTGGCGCGCCGTGCTGCAGCGCGGTTGGGATTCGGCCTACCGGTTATCCGATGTGCTGGTGCAGCGGATCAGCGCCGCCATCGACCCGCGGGCGCGCCGGCTGCGGCAACGCCGCCGCGCGCTGCGCTGGGGGTTGGTCTGCGGGGCCGGCTGCCTGTTCTGGATCTTGGTGACCGCGGTGCTGGCGTCGTGGAGCACGCCGGCGTGGGTGCTGTTGATCACCGGCTTGGTCGCGGCGGGTGCGGCGATCCCGGCGACGCTGCTGTTGCTGCGGTACCGGTGGCTGCGGTCGCTGCCGCTGCCGGCGCAGCGGCCCGCCACCATCCGTCGGCTCCCGCCGCCCGGTTCGGCGGCGCGGCCGGTCATGTCGGCGCTGGGCGCCTCCGAACGGGGCATGTTTTCGCTGCTGGGCGTGATGGAGCGGGGGAACATGTTGCCCGCCGAGGAGATTCGGGATCTGAGCGCGGCGGCCAACCGGACGGCGGCCACCATGGCGGCCACCGCCGCCGAGGTGGTGTCGATGGAGCAGACGGTGAGCTGCACCGCCGATTCCCGGGCGTATCTGGTGCCCACCATCAACGCGTTCACCGCGCAGCTCAGCGCCGGCGTGCGTCAGTACAACGAAATGGTGACCGCCGCAGCACAGTTGGTGGCGTCGGCCAACGGGGGAGGGGCGGCTTCCCCGGCGCACTCGCCGATGGCCCGGCAGCACTACCGCGAGGAGCTGGTCGGCGCGACCGACCGCCTGCTCGGCTGGGCGCAAGCCTTCGACGAACTCCGTCCCCTGCGCTAAGCGCGGTTAATCCCCGGGTCGGGGGCCGTAGCGTTCGATATACGCCCGGTGTAGGTGGGCGTCGCGTTCGCGGGTCCGTTCATCGACCAGGTCGGGGTCGAAACCGTGCACGCGCAGCATGTGCCGACGCCACACCTTGTTGAGGGCGTGCGAGAAATACACCAGCGCGATGAAAATCGGCGCGCTGATTTCCAGGTGCACGTAAAACGGGCCCGGCAGCAGCCACAGCGGGGCCAGCACCAACAGGGTCGGGACCGCGGCGCGCAGCATCATTCGGGCGGTGGCGCCCTTGCCGGTCAGATCGTTGCGGACCCAGTCCCGCATCGAATCGGGCAGCTGCCGCCCGTAGCAGTACCGGATGTACTGCAGCGGATTGGGTTTGGTGCGCACCCTGTCGGTGCCCATCGTGTGCGGCCCCTTAGAACGTGGGCCGCAGCGACGGGAACACGGTGGCCGCCACCGCCCGCGCCGTCGCCTTGAACATGTCGTAGAAATCGAAATAGTCCCGCCACAGCGTGATGCGGCCGTCGTGGACCTCGAACACGCCGCACACCCAGAACTGCAACCGCAGTGGCCCGATCAGCAGCGCATCGGTGCGTTCGGTGAGGACGGCGTCGCCGTCGGCGGCGATGCGGTGGATTTTCACCTCGAACCCGGCGCGGCCCTCCATCCGACGGAACAGCCGCATCGTGGTGCTGCGGCCGCGGATGGTCGGCAACCCGACGTTCTGGTACACCAGGTCGTCGGCCAAGGTGGCGTCTGCCGTAACGAAGTCCTCGTCCTGCAGCGCGTTCAGGAAGGTCTCGACGGTGCGGATGTTGTCAACGGACGTCAGCTCAGCGGTTGGTTCGGTCATACCTGTCAGCCTAGAACCGTTGGGCTATGGCACGGTAGGGCGATGCGTGTCGTCGTGATCGCCGGACCCGACCCCGGGCACTCGTTTCCCGCGATCGCACTGTGCCAACGCTTCCAGGCCGCCGGCGACACCGCGACCCTGCTCACCGGGGTCGAATGGCTGGCCATCGCCGCCGCGGCCGGGATCGACGCCACCGAGCTGGCCGGGCTGGATCCCACCGCCGCCGACGACGATGCCGACGCCGGCGCCAAAATTCACCAGCGGGCCGCCCGGATGGCGGTGGAAAACCTCGACCGGCTTCGGGCGTTGGCACCGGACCTGGTGGTCTCCGACGTGATCACCGCCTGCGGCGGCATGGCCGCCGAACTGCTGGGCATCCCGTGGGTCGAACTCAACCCGCATCCGCTGTACCTGCCGTCGAAGGGGCTCCCCCCGATCGGCAGTGGGTTGGCCCCGGGCACCGGGCTGCGCGGCCGACTGCGCGACGCGGTCATGCGAGCGCTGACGGCGCGGTCGTGGCGGGCCGGGCTGCGGCAGCGGGCGGCGGTGCGCGCCGAGATCGGGCTACCGGCCCGCGACCCCGGTCCGCTGCGCCGGCTGATCGCCACGCTGCCCGCGCTGGAGGTGCCCCGCCCGGACTGGCCGGCCGAGGCCGTCGTGGTCGGCCCACTGCATTTCGAACCGACCGAGCAGGTGCTGCCGGTTCCGCCGGGCGATGGGCCGGTGGTGATGGTCGCGCCGTCCACCGCGTTGACCGGCACCCGCGGCATGGCCCAGGTGGCGTTGGACTGCCTGGCGCCCGGGGTCGGGCTGCCGGACGGTGCGCGGGTGGTGGTGTCCCGGCTCAACGGCCCCGACCTGACGGTGCCGCCGTGGGCGACGGTCGGGCTGGGCCGCCAAGACGACCTGCTGAGACGCGCCGATGTGGTGGTGTGCGGCGGCGGGCACGGCATGGTGACCAAAACGCTGTTGGCCGGGGTGCCGCTGGTGGTGGTTCCCGGCGGCGGGGACCAGTGGGAGTTGGCCAACCGCGTGGTGCGCCAGGGCAGCGGGCGGCTGGTGCGGCCGCTGACCGCCGACGCGCTGGTGGCCGCGGTGAACGCAGTGCTGTCGTTGCCGCGCTACGGCGAGGCGGCGCGCCGGGCCGCCGCTAGCGCCGACGCGGTGGCCGACCCGGTCCGGGTGTGTCACGAGGCGCTGGTGGGCGCTGGGTAGGTTGGTTGGGTGCGTCTGACGGAATTCCACGAACGGGTAACGCTACGGTTCGGCGCCGCCTACGGCGCCTCGGTGCTGGCCGATCACGTGCTGAACGGCTTCGATGGACGCACCGCCGCACAGGCGATTGAGGAGGGCGTGGAGCCCCGCGACGTGTGGTGGGCGCTGTGCTCCGACTTCGACGTCCCCCGCGAGCAGTGGTGAGGTTGGCGACGCTCCGCTGCGACGAGTCAACCAGCACGGCGGATCCAGCCCGATAGCGGTCACCGCTCGCGCATGATGGGAGCGTGTTCGAGCGATTCACCGACGCGGCGCGCCGCGCGGTGGTGCTGTCCAACGAAGTGGTTGGTGAACTGAGGCACGACCACCTCGGAACGGAGCACTTCCTGATGGGACTGCTCGCCATCCCCGACCAGCCGGCTAGCCGGGCGTTGGCCACGCTCGGCGTCACCGCGGACGCGGTGCGGCGGGAGATCATCGACCGGGTCGGCACCGGCGAGAAGCCGATCGGCGGCCACATCCCGTTCACGCCGCACGCCAAGAGCGCGTTGCAGCGCAGCCTGACCGAGTCCTTCGAGGTGGGACACTCCTACATCGGCACCGAGCACATGTTGCTGGGGCTGCTGGGCGAACCTGACGGCCTGGGCGCGCAGATCCTCGCTGCCCGGGTGGGGGACCTGTCGAGGGTGCGCGCGGCCGTGCTCGACCTGGCCGCGGTTACACCGCCGGCTGGGGGTTTGCAGGGATCCGCTGAGGCGGGGCGTCATCGCATGCACATCCGTGTCGCCGACGACCGGGTCACCGTTGTGGTCCAGGACCCCGGCATGGTCGAGGTGGCGCGCGCCGCGGTCATTGCGCTCGGCGATCTGGTCGACGAGCCGGGCACGATTTCCGGTGGGCTTCCGGCCGCTGCCAGCCTCGCTGTGGTGTGGCAGGCGCTGCGTACCAGCCTCGACGACATCCGGCGCCGCGCCACGCCTCCGACGCCTGGCGCCTGAACAAAGCTGCCCGCCGACACGCGGCGTGTCTGACTTGAATCGAACACCCGTTCGCCTAATGTGGGGTGTGTTCGACGGGCGCGATGCCGCGACAGGACGACTTGTCAGACCCTGTCGCTAGCGTCGCGGCCAAGCGACCGAATCCGGTCAACCGAACACCGAACTACAGGAGAAATACCATGCCGCAAGCCCCGGATCGCGAGAAAGCTCTCGAACTGGCGATGGCCCAGATCGAGAAGAGTCACGGCAAAGGCTCGGTGATGCGCCTTGGCGACGAGGTGCGTCAGCCAATCTCGGTCATCCCGACCGGGTCGATCGCCCTGGACGTGGCGCTGGGCATCGGCGGCCTGCCGCGCGGCCGCATCGTGGAGATCTACGGCCCGGAGTCCTCGGGTAAGACCACCGTCGCGCTGCATGCGGTGGCTAACGCCCAGGCCGCCGGCGGGATCGCGGCGTTCATCGACGCCGAGCACGCCCTGGATCCCGACTACGCCAAGAAGCTCGGGGTGGACACCGACGCGCTGCTGGTGTCCCAGCCCGATACCGGGGAACAGGCGCTGGAGATCGCCGACACGCTGATCCGCTCCGGCGCGCTGGACATCCTGGTCATCGACTCGGTGGCCGCGCTGGTGCCACGCGCGGAGATCGAAGGCGAGATGGGGGACAGCCACGTCGGTCTACAGGCCCGGCTGATGAGCCAAGCCCTGCGGAAAATGACTGGTGCGCTGAATAATTCGGGCACCACGGCGATCTTCATCAACCAGCTGCGGGAAAAAATCGGCGTCATGTTCGGGTGTGGGTCCTGGTACACCAATGTCACTCTGGCCGACGGGTCTACTGAGAAGCTCGGCAAGATCGTGAATCAGAAGATGGACGTCGAAGTCCTGTCCTACGACTTCGAGTCCGGTCGCATCGTTCCACGCAAAGTGATTAATTGGTTCAACAACGGAAAGGCCGAAGAGTTCCTGCATTTCAAGGTCGATCGACCTGGGAGCGGGACGGGACGCGGTCACGCTAGTTTGGCTATGACGCGGAATCACCTCATCCGGACGCCGGGCGGCTGGCGTGAAGCCGAAGACATCAATGTTGGTGATCGTGTGATGTTGGCGCAACCGAGCCTGCTCAGCGACCAGCAGTGGGAGGTTGTGCTGGGATCGCTAATGGGCGATGGTTGCCTGTCCCTGCCAGTTCGGCATGATTCCGAGAGTGCACGGCTCCGCATGGGACACGGGGCGAAGCAGTCGGAATACCTGGACTGGAAGGTAGCCCTGTTGGCGAACATTCCGCACTGCCGTACCGCCAATGACAAGGGCGCAGTATTTGCGGACTTCACCCCGCTAGCGGAACTGCACGAATTGCGAAGCGCCGTTTATCTCGGCGATGGCAAGAAGTTCCTTTCCGAGGAGTACCTCAAAGCACTCACCCCGCTGGCGCTGGCCATCTGGTACATGGACGACGGCGGCTTCACGTTGCGCTCCAAGGGGCTACAGCAGCGGACTGAGGGCGGCAGCGGGCGGATCGAGATCTGCGTTGAAGCCATGACCGAAGGAACACAAGAGCGGCTATGTAACTATTTGCATGACACTCATGGATTGGATGTGAGATTGCGGCATCCAGGAAAGGCCGGCAAGGCAGTACTGCAGTTCTCCACTGCGGCATCTGCAAAGTTCCAGGAGCTGGTGGCGCCGTATATGGCTCCGTCGATGGAGTACAAGCTGCTGCCACGTTTCCGTGGCCGGGGTGCGGTGACACCGCAGTTCGTAGAACCAACGATGCAGCTGATGCCGGCGCGTGTCACCGAGATCGAGTCGAAGACGGACTATCAGAAGATGGACCGCTTCGACATCGAGGTCGAAGGATCACACAACTACTTTGCCGACGGGGTGATGGTGCACAACTCGCCTGAAACCACCACGGGCGGAAAGGCGTTGAAGTTCTACGCTTCGGTTCGGCTGGACGTGCGCCGCATCGAGACGCTCAAGGACGGCACCGACGCGGTCGGTAACCGCACGCGTTGCAAGGTGGTGAAGAACAAGGTCAGCCCACCGTTCAAACAAGCCGAGTTCGACATCCTCTACGGCAAGGGCATCAGCCGCGAGGGGTCGTTGATCGACATGGGGGTGGATCAGGGCTTTATCCGCAAGTCCGGCTCCTGGTACACCTACGAGGGCGAGCAGCTGGGGCAGGGCAAGGAGAATGCCCGCAACTTCTTGTTGGAGAACGTTGATGTGGCCAACGAGATCGAGAAGAAGATCAAAGAAAAGCTCGGCATCGGCGCCGTGGTGACCGATGATCTGACCGATGACAGCGCCCTGCCCGCCCCCGTCGACTTCTGAGCCGAAGCGTGAGGAGCAGGCGCGGGCGTTGTGCCTGCGTCTGCTCACCGCGCGGGCGCGGACCCGAGCCGAGCTCGCCGGTCAGCTGACCAAACGCGGCTACCCCGACGAGGTCAGCGTCCGGGTGCTGGATCGGTTGGCCGCGGTGGGATTGATCGACGACGCCGATTTCGCCGAGCAGTGGGTACGGTCCCGCCGAGAGCGCGCCGGAAAGGGCAAGCGCGCGTTGGCCGCCGAGTTGCGCACCAAGGGTGTCGACGACGAGGTGATCGCTGCGGCGCTCAACGACCTCGACGCCGGTGCCGAGCGGGACCGGGCCGAGCAACTGGTTCGGGCCAAGCTGCGGCGGGAGAAACTCGACGGGGACGAGACGAAGGTGGCCCGTCGTCTGGTGGCGATGCTGGCCCGCCGCGGTTACCACCAGTCGATGGCCTACGGCGTGGTCAGCACCGAGCTGGCGCTGGAGTTGGAGCGGCGGCGCACCTAGCCGTCGCCGACCGGGGTGAAGGTCGCGCCCATCGGCATGGGTCAGTCGGCGAAGCTCAGGGGCTCGCGTACTCCACCTGGGGACGAACCTCGATTTGCGTGCGCAGCGAGTTGGCGATGTAGCACTGGCGGTGGGCCACCTGCACCAGGTGGCGGATTTGGTCGACGGTGGGGCCCGGCGCCACCACGATGCGCGGCCGCAGCGTGATCCGGGTGAGCCGGACCGGGTGATCGTCCTCGGGCATGACGCCCACCGCGTCGTCGTCGTAGCTCAGCACGTCAACTCGTGCCCGCGCCGCCACCGCGAGGAAGGTCAGCAACTGACAGGAGGCGGCGGCCATCACCACCAGCTGCTCCGGGTTGAGGTGATCGGCCCGACCCAGGAACGCTTGGTCGGCGGATAGGGTCAGCGAGTCCTGCGCCGGGGCGGCGCTGGCCGCGTGTTCACGCTGATAGTGCTGGTATCCCGGCCCGGTCGAACCCGTCCACCGACAGCGGGCGCGGTAGGTGTGTTCGGCGCTCACCCGCTGGGGCCTCCGTTGCCGCTCGCGACGACGGCTGCGCCGACCGGTCTAGTCCTCGGCGTCTTCGAGCTCGGCGTCGTCGCCGTTGCCGGTGAAGGCTTCCCTGACGCGGTCGACCGCATAGGTGCCGATGGAGATGGAGTCCGAGACGATGGCGCTGGTCCCCTCGCCGACGTCGCCTTTAATGATGTGGCTGGCATCTTCGACGATGTCCGAGGCCTTTTGGACGGCGTGCGTCGCGATGTCTCGGGCCACGGCGACCGCGTCCTTTGCGTTGAAGGCCATGAGACTCTCCTGTCCGCTGCAATCTGATCCGTTGCAATCTGATCTGACTCTAGACCCACCCGGCCCGCTACCGCCGAGGTCGACGGTGGCGAGGTTCGTTCTCGACGTTTTCCGCGCTGCCGTCAATCTGGGCGCACCGATGGGCGGGCGCACCGATGGGCGCACTAATCCGGCCAGCACCGCCCTACCACGCCGCCGTACCATGGGCGCGTGACATCGACGACGGACGTGGCGGTGCGCACCTATCAGGTGCGCACCTACGGCTGTCAGATGAACGTCCACGATTCCGAACGGCTTGCGGGTCTGTTGGAGGCCGCCGGCTACCGGCGCGCAGCCGCGGACACCGACGCGGATGTGGTGGTGTTCAACACCTGTGCGGTGCGGGAAAACGCCGACAACAAGCTGTACGGCAACCTCAGCCACCTGGCGCCGCGCAAACGCGACAACCCGGACATGCAGATCGCGGTGGGCGGCTGCCTGGCCCAAAAAGACCGGGACGCGGTGCTGCGCAAGGCGCCGTGGGTCGACGTCGTCTTCGGCACCCACAACATCGGGTCGCTGCCCACCCTGCTGGAGCGGGCCAAGCACAACCAGACCGCCCAGGTGGAAATCCTCGACGCGCTGCAGGAGTTCCCTTCGGCGCTGCCCGCGGCCCGCGAATCCGCTTACGCCGCCTGGGTTTCCATCTCGGTGGGCTGCAACAACACCTGCACTTTCTGCATCGTCCCGGCGCTGCGCGGCAAAGAGGTCGACCGCAGTCCGGCCGACATCCTCGCCGAGGCGCAGGCCCTGGCGGACACCGGTGTGCTGGAAATCACCCTGCTGGGCCAAAACGTCAACGCCTACGGCGTCTCGTTCGCCGACCCGGCCCAGCCCCGCGACCGCGGCGCCTTCGCCGATCTGCTGCGCGCCTGTGGACGCATCGACGGGCTGGAGCGGGTCCGGTTCACCTCACCGCATCCGGCCGAGTTCACCGACGACGTCATCGACGCGATGGCGGAGACGGCGAACGTGTGCCCGGCGCTGCATATGCCGCTGCAGTCCGGCTCGGATCGCGTGCTGCGGGCCATGCGGCGCTCCTACCGTGCCGAGCGCTACCTGGGCATCATCGACCGGGTCCGTGCGGCCATCCCGCACGCCGCGATCACCACCGATTTGATCGTCGGTTTTCCCGGCGAGACCGAGGAGGACTTCGCGGCCACCCTCGACGTCGTCCGGCGGGCCCGGTTCTCGGCGGCGTTCACCTTCCAGTACTCCAAACGCCCCGGCACCCCGGCCGCCGACCTCGATGGCCAGGTGCCCAAAGCTGTGGTGCAGGAGCGCTACGACCGGCTGATCGAACTGCAGGAGCAGATCTCCCTGGAGGAAAACCGGGCGCAGGTCGGGCGGACGGTGGAACTGCTGGTCGCCGTGGGGGAGGGCCGCAAGGACGAGGCCACCGCGCGGATGAGCGGCCGGGCCCGCGACGGCAGACTGGTGCACTTCAGCCCGGGTGGCCAGCAGGTGCGTCCGGGCGACATCGTCACCACCGTGGTCACCGACGCCGCCCCGCACCATCTGCTCGCCGACGGGCCGCTGCTGAGCCACCGTCGCACCCGGGCCGGGGACGCGCACGGGTCGGGGCCGCGCGGCGTCGGGCTGGGCATGCCCGCGGTGGGACGGCCGGCCCCGAGCGCCGAACCGTTGGGGTGCAGCCAATGACCGGCGACGCATTCGACGCGTACAAAGCCGACATCGAGGCCGCGGAACGCCGCGTCGCCCGTGAAATCGACCCCGGCGCAAGGGCGTTGGTGGTCGCCATCCTGGTGTTCGTGCTGCTGGGTTCGTTCGTCTTGCCGCACACCGGTCACGTCCGCGGCTGGGATCTGTTGTTCGGCAGCGACGACGCCAGCGCGGCCGCGGTGGCGCTGCCGTCGCGGCTGTTCAGCTGGCTGGCGCTGGTGTTCGGCGTCGGATTCTCGATGCTGGCGTTGCTGACCCGGCGCTGGGCGGTGGCTTGGGTCGCGCTGGCCGGTTCGGCGGTGGCCAGCGCGCTGGGGCTGTTGGCGGTGTGGTCGCGGCAGACGGTCGCCGAGGGTCAGCCGGGGCCCGGGGTGGGCCTGGTCGTGGCGTGGATCACGGTCGTGGTGTTGACGTTCCACTGGGCTCGGGTGGTGTGGTCGCGCACCGTGGTGCAGTTGGCCGCCGAGGAGGAGCGGCGCCGCGCCGCGGCCCAACACCAGTCCCAAACCCTGCTAGACGGCCTGAACAAGCCCGACGACGGCGAGGCCACACCCCGCGACTAGCCCGCGCGAGCGTGCGCAAATCCGGCCGCGCGCTCGGTGTGTCGACCGGGGACACCTTCGTAAGGGGTTTTTGTCAAGGGGTTGGGGGGCTGTGCCCCGGTCCTCGTCTCTACGTAG